>CAUCXP010000194.1 GCA_958446785.1 uncultured Collinsella sp.
TTGGAGGCCAAGCGCCGCCCCATCTATATCATCCGAGAGTCCAACGAGGAATCTGATGACACAGCCCAATAACAGCACGCTCAAGAATGTGGCGTTCTACGCCGCCTGCTTCACGTTTTCCGTCGCACTCTTTGTCGCACTTGCAGCGGCGGGGCATGTCTACCCCCTTGGCGACAACTCGTTTCTCACCAACGATCTCAAATACCAATACATCGACTTCTTCGCGTGGTTTCGCCGCGTCCTTTTAGGCGAGGCAAACCTTCGCTATTCCTTCTCGCAGGGACTCGGCATGAACACATGGGGGCTCTATAGCTACTACCTCGCCAGCCCCTTCAACCTGCTCAGCGTGCTGTTTCCCGCAGACAAGCTGACGCTCTTCGTATTTGCCATAACCGCGCTCAAACTGGGCTGCATCCACATCAGCAGCGCTTGGTATGTGCAAAAGCGCTTTGACCTGTCCAAGCCCGCCGCATTCCTGCTTTCCCTCTCGTTCACGTTTTGCAGCTGGACCATCAGCAACCTGCGCAACCCACTCTGGATCGATTGCCTCATCCTGCTGCCCATCTGCGCCTACGGATGCCACGAGCTCATTCGCAAGCAGCGTATGATCCGACTCGTCATCGCAACGGCGCTCAATGTCATGTTCTGCTGGTATACGGCCTACATCAGCATCCTGTTCCTCTGCATCTTCGTATTGGTTGAATTTGTCGATTATGTTGCAGAAAAAGGATTTAGCTGGAAGCTCATGCTCGATCGGGCCCTGCGGTTCGCCGGGGCTATCGCGCTTGGATTGCTTCTGTCCGCCTGGACCTTTTTGCCGACCATCCTTGCCATGTCCAAGGGCGGACCCGTTCTGGCACTCGGCCCCCTACTTAAAACCAGCCTCAAGTCGCTCATCAGGGGCTTTCTTCCCTGCATGTGGGTAAACAACGAAAGCACACCGCAGTTCTATTGCGGCATCATCATGATGCTGCTCGCGGTGAGCCTACTGGTTAACCGCACGGTTTCAATCAAGACGCGCATTGCAACACTCGTCGTCACGATAATCCTGGTCGCCAACTCCGTTTTGAGCCCGCTCGAGTACATCTGGTGCGGCATGCGCGTTCCCAATGGCTTCTACTCGCGCACGGCTTTTTTGCTGAGCTTCTTTGCGCTGTGGGCCGCAGGATACGCGCTGCAGAAACTCCAAGAGCGGCCAACATTACGTCGAGCCCATCGTCCGGCCATCATCATGCCACTCCTGGCACTCACGGCAATTGAACTATTTGCCAACGCCCATGTTATGTGGAACCAGCTGTACACAGGCTATTCCGAAGAAGCCAACAGCGCCTATATCGCCACCGCAACCGACACGATCACGGCTATTCAAGACCAGACTTCGGCGTCGTTCTACCGCATTGACCGTACGACCACGCGTGTCGATAGCGCCGCCCTCAACGAAGGCTTGACGCTTGGATACAACCAGCTGTCCTCGTATTCGTCCGCCAACAACCCGCAGGCCATCGCACTGCTCAACTCCCTTGGATACAGCAGTGTCGGCGAATTCTCGACCCGTTATGCTGAGCCCATTCTCGCCGTCGATGCCCTACTGGGAGTCAAGTATGCCATTCCTGAAAACGTGCCTTCGGGATACGTTTTATCCAAGACGAATCAGGCCGACCCCACAAGCGCGGTGTACGAGAACCCCTATGCGCTCAGCACTGGCGTCGCAGCCTCAAGCGATATCCAAAACAGCACGCTGAAGAGCGAGAACCCCTTCGAAAAGCAGAACGACCTCTACAGCAAAATCCTAGGCCGCGAGGTCGAGCTCTATACCAAGATCGAGGCCACGAGCACGGAGAATAGCGATAGCTTAAAGCAATGGAGCGTTACTCTTCCGGCAAGCTCCATCGGGTATCTCTACATCAACAAAGATACGACCGCCGGCAGTTATTGGCCCGTCACCCTTACCATCGACCAGCGAACGATCGAAAACGAGGCCTGGAGATTCGACAATAATATCCGCCAGATTGCGGATGCATCGGACGCCCCGAGCCAGCATACGGTGTCAATCGGAGTCGCAGAGGGCTATACAGACATGCCCCAAGACAATGAGCCGGTCTTTTACGCCCTCAATCTGGACGTTTTCGAGCAGATTATTAACGAGCTTAAAACGAGTGAATTTGTTCCGACGGTTTTTGGGGACGGAAGGATCGAAGGTGAGTATACCGCCAAGGATGACGGCAACCTGCTGCTGAGCGTTCCGTACGATGAGGGCTGGAACGTAACGGTAAACGGAACCGCCGCAGAATTAACGCCCGCCGCCGATAAGGGTTTGTCATGCTTGAGCGTGCAGAAAGGCACGAATAAGATCGTAATGAGCTATAGGACCCCGGGCGCATTTGCGGGGCTTGCGGTGAGTTTGGCGAGCGCCGTTACCCTTGTTACAGCGGGGCTATTCGCCAGACACAAGAAAAGCCGCCGTTAACGAACGGCGGCTTTTACTCTCGCAAATTAAATAGAGACTAGAGCGTCTTGAGGTACTCCCCCAGCTCTTCCCCCCAGTCGGGCATGTGGAAGCCCACCGACTCGAGTTTGGACAGGTCGAGCGCGGAATGGACCGGGCGCGGGGCGACGGGGCCTTCGGCGTTCGCGTAGTAGTCGGCGGTGCTGACCGGCACGACCCTCTCCCCGTTGCCGTTAGCGGACTCGAAGACGGCACGGGCGATGTCGGCCCAACTCCTCACGGCGCCGGAGCCGGTGCAGTCGTAGGTACCGTAGGGGGCGTGCGTCCCCAGCACGTGGAAGATGGCCTCGGCCATGTCGCGCGTGAAGGTCAGGCGTCCCAGCTGGTCGTCGACCACGGTGACCCGCTCCAGCTTGTCCTCGGGGTCGGCGACGCGGTCGGACAGCCCCTTCATGGTCTTGACGAAGTTGTGCCCCTCGCCGATGACCCAGCTGGAACGCATGATGTAGTGGCGCGGGCAGCCGGCCACGGCGATGTCGCCGGCGGCCTTGGTCTGGCCGTAGACGGACAGCGGGCTGAGGGGCTCGTCCTCGGAATGCACCTCGGCGGTGCCGTCGAAGACGTAGTCGCTGGACACGTGGACGAGCGTGATGCCGTGCCCGGCGCAGACGCGGGCGAGAAGGGCGGGGCCGGTCGCGTTGGCCTTCCAGGCGATGACACGGCCCTCGGGGGTCTCCGCCTTATCCACGGCCGTGTAGGCGCCGCAGTTGATCACGGTGCCGTAGAGCGACCAGTCGTACTGCGAATAGGCCTCCGGGTCGGACATGTCGAAGGTGTCGATGTCGCAGAAGTCGAAGTCCTTCGCCACGCCGCGCTCCTCGGCGAGCGCGCGCACCGCATGGCCCAGCTGGCCGTTGCAGCCGGTGACGAGCGTGCGCTTGGGCGCCATGGGGACGACGTCGGCGAGCATCGGGTGGTTGAGGTCGGCCTCGGAGACGGTGGCCTCCTCCAGCGGGATCGGCCACTCGATGGCGAGCTCGGGGTCGGCGAGGTTCACGAAGGTGTAGGTCTTCTTCAACTCGAGGGACCAGTGGGCGTCCACCAGGTAGGTGTAGGCGGTGCCGTCCTCCAGGGCCTGGAAGGAGTTGCCCACGCCGCGCGGGACGTAGATGGCCTTGCTCGGGTCGAGGGTGCAGGTGAAGACCTTGCCGAAGGTCTCGCTGCCCTCGCGCAGGTCCACCCAGGCGCCGAAGACGCTTCCGCGGGCCACGGAGATGAACTTGTCCCAGGGCTCGGCGTGGATGCCGCGGGTGACGCCGCGGCTGTCGTTGTAGGAGATGTTGTTCTGGACGACCTTGAGGTCGGGGATGCCGAGCGAGGTCATCTTGGCGCGCTGCCAGTTCTCCTTGAACCAGCCGCGCGAGTCGCCGTGGACGGCC
>CAUCXP010000195.1 GCA_958446785.1 uncultured Collinsella sp.
GCTCTACGCCGTCTTATCGTCTTGCCTTGCCACAACCATGAATCTCTTTGGCATCGTCGGCATCTTCTCGGGCGGCCTCATGGAGATGGCAGCCTTCAACTTTATCCCGCTCATGCGGACGCATACCGGTGCCTATCTTTTGGCGCTCGGTATCGGCCTTGCCTTTAGCCTCATCTTTTTCGTTAGTTTTCGAGCGCTCATCTTGGTCTATGACCTTAAGACGCCGGGCCGCGAGGATCATGTCGCCAATCGCACGGCAATCGATTGTTTAACGGGAAGCGACTTTGCCAAAGAGCAATCTCCCAATGACGAGGTCAATAGTCGATCCGATCAAGATCACGTCCTCGCTGAGCGGGTAATTCAACTTTTAGGTGGCGTTGGCAATATCGTGGGCGCAACCAACTGCGCCACGCGCCTGCGCGTCGAGGTCGCAGACCCTTCCATCGTTGCAGATAACGCGTCGTTTGTCGCGGTGGGCGCCAAGGGCCTCATCATTACGGGCAAGACCGCCCAGGTGATTATCGGCATCTCCGTTCCCCGCGTTAAAGAGCATTTTGACCAGATCATGGGCCTCGAGCCGGAATTTGTGCCCACCACCTCGGCCTCCCCTGCCGCCAGCGCAGCCCATAAGCGCGGCGATATTTGCTTCTTCGATATCGACGGAACGCTCGCCTGGCAAGACCCTCGAGTGGCACAAGAGCTTCCCGAGAGCGAGCGAGACCTGTCCCCCTATCCCAACGAGGCGGTTTCGCAGGCAATCCGCGAGTTTGTCGCCAACGGCAACATGGCCTTTATCTGCACGGGACGCACCCTGAGCTGCATCCACCCCAAACTTCTTGAGCTGCCCTGGACCGGCATCGTCTGTCTTGCGGGCGGTTACGCCGAGATCAACGGACACGCAATTCGCGATCTGTCGATGACGCCCAGTATGCTGCTGCGTCTTGCCCCCTATCTTGAGCAGTCGGGCGAAGTCATCCGCTTTGAGGGCCTCAACGGCGTCGTGCGCATGAGCGCCGATGCCCCCGATGCCCCAGGATACGCGCGCACCCTGGGCGACGCAGTCACGCAGCTGCAACATTACAGTGCCTATAAGATTTTGATGTCTACATCGCTCGCCAACCACATCGCTCAAGATAAGGCGCTTGAGCCGCTGCTGTGCTTTAACGAGCTCGAACTCGAGGTAACCGAAATCTCGCCCCGCGAATGCACGAAGCGTGGGGGCATCCAGTCTGTACTCGACGCCCTCGATCCCCACCACGGAACCGTATACGGCATCGGCGACGCCAGCAATGACGTCTCGCTGATGAACGCCGTCGATGTCGGTATCGCCATGGGCAATGCGCCGGACTATCTCAAGGATAAAGCCGATTACGTGACCGACACCGTCGATCACGACGGTGTCGTTGCGGCGCTCGAGCATTTTGGGCTGATTTAGGCGCGCTCCATCAAACGCACGCCCGTTGTCCCAAATCGTCAAAACTGCCGCGCCAAACGCCCTAATGTGGCAATATGTTGTCTGCATATTGCATCAACGCAACCTCAGAAAGAATGCGAGAACCCGTGTCCAGTCCGTTTACCAGCTTTTTAGCCCAGCACTTTGACCAGATTAACGACTATCTGGCCACGTTCTTTGACGGACAGGCGACCTCTGCCGATATCGAGCGCTACCTGTACGCGCCGCTCTCGGCTTTTACGGCCAACGCCGGCAAGCGCCACCGCCCGCTTATCTGCATGCTCGCCGCAACCGCAGTGGGCGGTAGCTTTGAGAGTGCCCGCAGCGCCGCGGCAGCCATCGAGCATTTCCAGTCGGGCGCGCTGATCCACGACGACATCGCCGACAACGGACAGCTTCGTCGAGGCAAGCCCTGCATGCACCTTACCGAGGGCACGGGGCTTGCCATCAATTGTGGCGACCTGGCGCTCACCATGGTCACCAAGACGGTTCTCGACGACCCCACGCTCAACGCAGACGTGAAGCTGCGCGTGCTCCACGAGCTTACCGAGATGATCGTCCGCACCATCGAGGGTCAAGCGCTCGACCTGGGTTGGGTCCGTGACGGGCGCTTTGATATCTCGGTTGATGACTACCTGGACATGGCGACGCACAAGACCGCGTTTTACAGTGGAGCGACGCCGCTTGCCGCCGGAGCCATTATCGGCGGCGGCAGCGATGAGCAAATCGAGGCGCTGCGCGCCTTTGGCCTGCACACGGGCCTCGCCTTTCAGATTCAGGACGACCTGCTCAACCTTGTCGGCACTAAGGAAGCCGCCAACAAGGACTTCCGCACCGACATCACCGAGGGCAAGCGCACGCTTGTCGCCGTACACGCCCTCTCTGATGAGCGCCACCACGACGAGGTCGAGGCGATTCTTTCCTCAGGCACCGATGATCCCGCGCAGCTCGCACGCGCCGTGGAGATCTTCCAAGAGACCGGCTCCATCGATTACGCCCACACTTACGCGCTCGACCTGACCACTAAGGCCAAAGCGGCCATCGAGAACGTTGAGCTTGATCCGCACGCACGCGAGCTGTTCCTCTCCATGGCAGATTTCTTTGTGGAGCGCCTTAACTAACGGGGGTTATAAAACCTGTCAGCAGCGTATTTAGGCACAACTTGCTACACTGTTGAATGCATGTTTATGCATCCCTTTGCGCTGTCTATCCGACAGACGCTCAAATAGTACGAATGGTACGCCGAAAGGGGTTCGTTCATGGAACCTATTACAACGGGCATGCAAGGAGCAGCCGTCGAGGACGTGCAGTCTCGTCTCCTGCAGCTCGGCTACACGATCGATGCCGCCGAAGTCACCGACAAGCACTTTGGAGCCACCACTGAGCAGGCCGTCAGCACCTTCAGGCTCGACAGCGGCCTTGCTGCCGGTCATGCCGTCGATATCCCCTGTTGGAGCGCCCTTGTAGACGCTTCGTATAAGCTGGGCGACCGCACCCTCTATCTGCGCATGCCCAATTTCCATGGCGCCGATGTGCAGGCCCTGCAGCGCGCTCTCAACGTTTTGGGCTTTGCCTGTGGCGAAGACGACGGCTACTTTGGTCCGCATACCGAGGCCGCCCTGCAGCAGTTCCAGGAAAATGTCGGCCTGTTTGCCGACGGCATGGCCTTCCAGGACACCTACGCCTACATCAACCGCCTGCACCATGTGTGGGAGGGCAAGCCCTCGGTCACCGAAGCCGAGTCCCGTATCGGTTTTGCTCGCGCCGCCAACGTGCTCGAGCGCTTCCAGATTGCCGTTATCGGCGAGGACCCCATCGCACGCAGTGTTGCGTCGCGTATGTGGAATATCGCCACGGCAACGACCGACAACAGCGGCATGATGCTCTGCGACTCCGAGGTCCCAACCGACGTTGACCTGGTGCTCGAGATTGCAAGCGACGAGCTGCCCGCCGACGCTGCACCGCGCGCCACGATTGCCCTCGCCGAGTGCCACAACCTGGCCCAGCGCATCCGCACTGCCAATGTCGCCGCGCAGCAGAAGCCGGCTCGCATTCGCATTGAGCTCACGGGCATGACGCGCTACAACGGCACCTTCACGGCCAGCGACGCGCAGACACTCGCCGTACGCCTGCTCGATGGCGTTTGCGATGCCCTTGCAGATTAGGTAAACTAAACGAGTTGCTTTTGGGCAACACCACACATTGGGACGTAGTTCAACGGTAGAACTCCGGTTTTTGGTGCCGGCTGTTGGGGGTTCGAATCCCTCCGTCCCAGCCCTAAAGAACATAGCGCTCCAGGCTCTTATGAACCTGGAGCGCTTTTTCGTGGGCAAGCGGAGGGATTCGAACCCGCAAGGGTGCGGAGCTGAGGAAACGCGAAGCGTTTTCCAGCGCAGCACGCAAGGAGCGAAGCGACGCAGCG
>CAUCXP010000196.1 GCA_958446785.1 uncultured Collinsella sp.
CCTACCGTACTCGGACCGGTGACAGCGTCTATCCGGAAAATACTGAACGAGGCAGTGAGCTCTTTATCGTAGAGGGCGACTCGGCAGGCGGCTCGGCCAAGGACGGCCGTCGCCGAGACATCCAGGCGATCCTACCCCTGCGCGGCAAGATTTTGAACGTCGAGCGCGTGGGCGATCATCGTGCGTTCTCGAGCGACACCATCCAGTCGCTCATCACCGCGATCGGCTGCGGCGTCACGACGAGCGCCGGCGACGGCGGTGACTTCGATATCACCAAGGCCCGCTACCACAAGATCATCATCATGACCGATGCAGACGTCGACGGCGCGCATATCCGCATCCTGCTGCTGACGTTCTTCTACAAGTACATGCGCCCGCTGATCGATGCCGGCTATGTCTATGTTGCCTGCCCGCCCATCTTTGGCATTAAGGTGCGCAACAAGATCCATTACGTGTATCCCAACGGCCGCCAGCCCGAAGACGAGATTTTGCGCGACACCATTCAGAGCCTGGGCCTGAACCCCGACGACAACGACGAGGACGGCAAGGCCAAGGACGGCAAGATCACCAAGAAGCGCAAGGGCTATACCGTCCAGCGCTACAAGGGCCTGGGCGAGATGGATCCCAAGCAGCTTGCCTCGACGACGATGGACCCCAAGACCCGTATCCTGCAGCGCGTGTCGATCGAGGACGCCGTGGTGGCGGACCGCGCCGTGCGCGAGCTGATGGGTTCCGAGGTCGGCTATCGCCGCGAGTACATTGAAAAACACGCGCACGACGCGCGCTTCTTAGACGCCTAACCTGTTCGGCTTTCCCAGCCACCGCACCTTCGCCCTCAATCGTCGGTCGCGTACCCAAGTACGCTTCCCTCCTCTTTCGAGCGAATCTGCGGCACCTGGAAAAGCCGTCTCCGTGGCAGGATGATTAATGGACCACGCAAACCATGAGGAGGTAACGTGGCAGACGATATCAACAATAACGAGGGTATGGGCGAGGCCGGCGATGCCGGCATGCCCGACGATCTGAAGCGCCTGCTTGCCCGTGCTGAGCAGGGCGAGGACGGCGATCCTGACGCCTATAACCCCGATGCCGATGATGACGAGGAAGAGGACGATGACGGTGAGCTCGAGGAGAGCTTTGGCGAAGTCGACCGTGGCGCCTCGGCCGGCGAGGATATCAACGGCGGCCAGCTCCAGATTTCGGAGTTCGGCCGTGAGATGAAGCAGTCGTTCATCGAGTACTCGATGTCGGTCATCACGGCGCGCGCCCTGCCGGACGTGCGCGACGGCTTAAAGCCGGTGCACCGTCGCATCCTGTACGCAATGAACGAGAGCGGCATCTACCCCAACCGTCCGCACAAGAAGTCGGCCTGGACGGTCGGCGAAGTTATCGGTAAGTACCATCCGCACGGCGACTTCGCGGTCTATGAGGCCATGGTCCGCCTGGCACAGTGGTTCTCCATGCGCACGCCGCTCATCGACGGTCACGGCAACTTCGGCAACATCGACGGCGACGGCGCCGCCGCCATGCGTTACACCGAGAGCCGCCTGGCTAAGCCCGCCATGGAGCTCCTGCGTGACCTGCAGAAGGACACCGTCGACTGGCAGCCCAACTACGACGAGTCGCTCGCCGAGCCCGTGGCACTGCCCGCGCGTTTCCCCAACCTGCTGGTCAACGGCAGCCAGGGCATCGCCGTCGGCATGGCCACTAACATCGCCCCGCATAACCTCACCGAGGCGATCGAGGCCACCTGCTACCTGATCGACAACCCCGACGCCACCGTCGACGAGCTCATGCAGATCATGCCCGGTCCGGACTTCCCCACCGGTGCCATCATCATGGGCAGTGCCGGCATTAAGCAGAGCTACGAGACCGGTCGCGGCTCCATCACCGTGCGCGCCAAGGCTCATGTGGAGTCCACCAAGACCGGCCGTAGCCGTCTGGTCTTTACCGAGATTCCCTACATGGTCAACAAGGGCACCCTTCAGGAGAAGATCGCCCAGCTCGTCAACGACAAGCGCATCGAGGGTATCTCGGATATGCGCGATGAGTCCAACCAGAAGGGTATCCGTCTGGTCATCGAGCTCAAGAAGGGCGTCATCCCGCAGGTCGTGCTCAACAACCTGTACAAGTACACCTCGCTGCAGACGACCTTTGGTGCCAACAACCTGGCGCTTGTCAACGGCGTTCCCAAATGCCTGAGCCTGCGCGAGATGCTGCAGCACTACATCGACCACCAGGTCGACGTCGTCACCCGCCGCACCCGCTTTGACCTCAAGAAGGCACAGGCGCGTGCCCATATCCTCGAGGGTTACCTGATGGCTCTCGACCATATCGACGAGGTCATCAGCATCATCCGCTCCTCGCAGACCGACTCTGAGGCCAGCAGTCGCCTGATCGAGCGCTTTGGCTTTACGCCCGAGCAGACCACGGCCATCCTCGAGATGAAGCTGCGCCGCCTGACCGGCCTGGAGCGCGACAAGATCCAGGAAGAGCTGGACGGCCTGCGCCGCGCCATCGCCTACTACGAGGACCTGCTGGCGCACGAGGAGAAGATCCTGGGCGTCATTAAGGAAGAGATGCGCGAGATCTCCAAGAAGTTCGGCGATAAGCGCCGCACCGAGATCAGCCATGTCGAGAAGGACCTGGACGTCGAGGACCTCATTGCCGATGAGGACATGGTCGTGACCATCACCCACACCGGCTATGTCAAGCGCATCCCGGTGTCCGCCTACCGCGCCCAGAAGCGCGGCGGCAAGGGCGTGTCGGGCGTCAACCTCAAAGAGGACGACGTCATCGACGAGATGTTCATCGCGTCCACGCACGAGTACGTGCTGTTCTTCTCGAGCAAGGGTAAGGTCTATCGCCTGAAGGTGCACGAGCTGCCGGTGGGTACGCGCCAGGCGCGCGGTACTGCTATCGTCAACCTGCTGCCCTTCGAGGAGGGCGAGAAGATCGCGAGCGTCATCAGCTGCCGCGAGTTCCCTGCCGACGAGTATCTGATGTTTGCCACCAAGAGCGGCATGGTCAAGAAGACCGTGATGAGCGCATATGACCGCAGCCGTCGCGACGGCCTGATCGCTATCAACCTGCGTGACGACGACGCGCTGCTGAACGTGCGCCGCGTGCGCGAGGGCGACAAGATTATCCTGGCCACCACCGCGGGCAAGGCGATCATGTTCTCCGAGGAGCATGTGCGCGCCACCGGCCGCGATACCAGCGGCGTTCGCGGTATCGGTATGAAGGACGGCGTGAGCGTTCTGGGCATGGAAGTCACTAACGGCAACGGCGATCTGTTCGTCATCACCGAGCGCGGCTACGGCAAGCGCACGCCGGTCGCGGACTACCCGGAGCAGAATCGCGGCGGCCAGGGCGTCTACACCATCCAAATGACCGAGCGTAAGGGTAACCTCGCGGCCATGAAGACGGTGGGCCCGCAGCACGAGCTGTTCATCGTGACGGAGGGCGCGACGGTCATTCGCGTCAAGACCGACGAGATCAGCCAGACCGGCCGCGCCACTCAGGGCGTCAAGATGATGACCGTCGACGACAACGACCGCATATGCGCCGTGGCCCGCATGACAGCCGCCAAGGAGAAGCCCGAAGGCGAAGCCACAGAAGACGGCTCTGCCCCCGAAGAAACCCCTGTCGACCTAGGCGACGGCAACGACATGCCAGAAGATCTCCTAGACGAGTAAGAGGCCCTAGCTGGTAAAAATCATCAGACCCCTTATATCGGCGGTCGGCGCACTGCGCGCCGACCGCTTTTTTGACAATCTTGAACCTCGCGTCGGCCCCGGCTGCCCGGCGGCATGCGAAGTCGATCGCGAGTTCCGCACGAGCCGGAGAGCACTTAATGTGCTCTCCGTGCGAG
>CAUCXP010000197.1 GCA_958446785.1 uncultured Collinsella sp.
CAGGCGTGCCTCCGAGCATCTGCACCAGCGCGGCGGCGGCCATGGCGGCCGCGCTTCCCACCTCGGCTTGGCATCCGCCCTCGGCGCCGGCGACGCAGGCGCTCGTGGTGAGGTTGAGGCCGATGGCGGCGGCGCAGTAGAGGGCGTCCATGACTTGCTCATCGTCCAGTTGCAGATGGTCGGCGAGCGCCAGCACGCAGCCGGGCACGACGCCTGCGGAGCCGGCCGTGGGGGCGGCGACGATCACTCCCATTGTGGCGGAGCGCTCAAGGACGGCCATGGCGCGGGCCACGGCATCGGTCTGGACGGCGCCCATCAGGCTTACGCTCAAGTCGTTGCGGCCGGTGGCATCAACGAGTCTGGCCTCGCCGCCGATAAGCCCGCCGAGCGAGCGCTGAGGATTGGCGATGGGGGCCGTGGTCTCCTCGCGCATGACGTCGAGCACGCGGCGCATGGCGGCGACGGCGTGGGCCTCGCCGGTCAGGCGCGCCTCGCGAACGGCCATGACGGCGCCGATGTTGAGGCCGAGTTCGGCGCAGGCGTCGAGCAACTGCGCACCATCGTCAAAGATTTCCTTGGCCGAAACGCCGGGGGAGAGCGACGAGGCCGAGCCCGGGAGCTCGATAAAGGTGGCGTAGTTTACATTGTCGAGCTTGCGCAGCATGGGGATGACGGTGTCGTCGGGGGCGCCATCGGTCTCAAAGACGGAGTATGCCTGGCCGCCCACCTCGGTGCGGTAGGTGCGGCAGAAAGCGATGTTCACATGGGCGTAGGCGAGCAGGTTCGTGAGCGCGGCGAGCACACCGGGGACGTCCTGGTGTGCCACGAAGAGCGTGGAATACATGCCCGAGATATCGACGCCGACGCCGTTGATGCGGCTGATGCGCATCTTGCCGCCGCCGAGGCTCTCGCCGCGGACCTGCGCCGTGGCGCCCGTATCGTCGGCCATGTCGATGTCGACGGTGTTGGGATGGATGGAGGCGTCGTCGCCCTTAATTTCAAAGTGGTAGTCGAGGCCCTGCTCGCGTGCGAGGTCGAAGGCCTGCTTGATGTTCTCGTCGTCGGTGTCGAGGCCCAGGATGCCCGCGACGAGCGCACGATCGGTGCCGTGGCCGCGGTAGGTGTGGGCAAAGGAGTTCCACAGGCCAAAGGTTACCTTAGTGATGCGGCCTTCCAGCAGGCTGGCGGCAACTTGGGCGCACCGCAGGGCGCCAGCGGTGTGCGATGAACTGGGGCCGACCATGACGGGCCCCAAGATCTCGAATGCCGAGGTCGTAGCTAGTGTTTGCGGCTTGCCTGCCATATGCGCTCCTGTTCTATCCCGTCGTTCCGAGGGCTTTGGTATTTGGTCGCCTGCTCTACAGTCCTGGCTCGCACGGAGGCCACATTAAGTGGCCTCCGGCTCGTGCGGAACTCGCGATCGACCAAATACCAAAGCCCTCGGAACTTAGGATACATGGTAGGGGCACGCTTGCTGCAAAATTCATCAGCTGGGAACCTATTCTGCGTCCCATGTCGACTCATCTTCACCACCGGTTAATAAAAAAGAGGTACCGGTTGTTCCGGTACCTCTTTTTGGCGTGTTTCTATTTGGCTGTGGCTTTTCTCGTAAGCCTACAGGCCACAGGCTGCTTTGAGTTCTTCGACTCGGTCGGTATTCTCCCAGGTGAAGTCGGCGTCTTCGCGGCCGAAGTGACCGTAGGCTGCCGTCTTTTCGTAGATGGGGCGACGCAGGTCTAGGTCGCGGATGATTGCGCCCGGGCGCAGGTCGAAGGTCTTCTCGACGGCCTCGACGATCTTGTCCTCGGCAACATGCGCGGTACCGAAGGTGTCGACCATGATTGAGAGGGGCTTGGAAACGCCGATGGCGTAGGCGAGCTCGACTTCACAGCGGTCGGCCAGACCGGCGGCGACCACGTTCTTAGCGACCCAGCGCGCGGCATACGCGGCGGAACGGTCGACCTTGGTGCAGTCCTTGCCGCTAAAGGCGCCACCGCCGTGACGGCCGTAGCCGCCGTAGGTGTCGACGATGATCTTGCGGCCGGTGAGGCCCGTGTCGCCCATGGGGCCGCCCACGACAAAGCGACCGGTGGGGTTCACGTAGATCTCCGCGTTGTCCCACGGCATGTTCTCGGCGGCCATGACCGGGGTGATGACGTGCTCGATGAGGTCGGCCTTGATCTTGCCCATGTCTTCGATCTCGGCGGCGTGCTGCGTGGAGATGACGATGGTCGTGACCTCGACGGGCTTGCCTTCCTCGTAGCGCACGGTGACCTGGGTCTTGCCGTCGGGACGCAGATAGGCGAGGGTACCGTCGTGGCGCACGGCGGCCAGGCGCTCGGCCAGGCGGCTTGCCAGGTAGTGCGGCATGGGCATGAGGGTCTTGGTCTCGTTGGAGGCATAACCGAACATCATGCCCTGGTCGCCGGCACCGATCAGGTCGATCGGGTCGGTGGTAGCGCCGGTCTGGGTCTCGAAGGACTCGTCAACGCCCTGGGCGATATCGGGCGACTGCTCGTGGATGAGGCTCATAACGCCGCAGGTGTCGCAGTCAAAACCGAACTTGGCACGGTTGTAGCCAATGCGGCGGATAACGCCGCGGGCGATTTCCTGTACGTCGACGTAGGCCTGGGTGCGAATTTCGCCGGCAACGATGACGGTGCCGGTGGTCACGAGGGTCTCGCAGGCGCAGCGGACGTTCTCCACGTTGGCAGGCACGCCGTTGGGGGCGATGTAGCCTTGCTCCTGGAGCTCTATTTCTTTGGCGAGGATTGCGTCGAGGACGGCGTCGCTGATCTGGTCAGCGATCTTATCGGGATGACCTTCGGTCACCGACTCCGACGTAAAAACAAAGGACCCGTGTTGGGGTGGGATGGAACGAAGTTCTTCTGACATGATTGTCCTTTCAAAAACGTGTCCCGGCGACCGTTACCATTCCGCTGGGCTCTCTATGCAAGGGCACATCATAGCGCGTAAATCAAACATTCACACCCTTTCCGCACCCACTCATTTAAGTCTGTCCCCAATGAGTGGGTCGGTGCCCTTTGTGCGGAGGTTGCTTTGATGCTTTATACTGATGCGGTTAGACATCCATCCTGCAATCGAGGAGATTTCCATGGCATCAGACGTTCGCGTCCGCTTTGCACCCTCACCGACGGGCAAGCTGCACATCGGCGGCGCCCGCACCGCTATCTATAACTGGGCTTTCGCCCGTGCTAACGGCGGCACGTTCATCCTGCGCATCGACGACACCGATCCCACCCGTTCCACCGACGAGAACACGCAGATCATCCTGCGTGCCATGCGTTGGCTGGGCCTGGACTGGGACGAGGGTCCCGAGGTAGGCGGCGACTTTGGCCCCTACGCCCAGACCGAGCGCCTGGACCTGTACAAGCAGGCCGCCCAGAAACTTTGGGACGAGGGCAAGGCCTATCCCTGCTTCTGCACCAAGGAGCAGCTCGACGCCGACCGCAAGGCCGCGCAGGAGCGCAAGGACCCCTTCCAGGGCTATCAGCGTCGTTGCCGCGATCTTGATCCCGAGGAGGCCCGCCGCCGCATCGAGGCCGGCGAGTCCTACGTCCTGCGCATCAAGGTGCCCGAGGACCGCGGCGACGTCGTCATCCACGACGCCGTTCACGGTGAGGTGACCTTCGACGCCAAGGAGCTCGACGACTTTGTCATCTTCCGCTCCGATGGCACGCCCACGTACAACTTCGCGACCGTCGTCGACGACGCCATGATGAAGATCACCCATGTCATCCGCGGCGACGACCACCTGTCCAACACCCCGCGCCAGGTCATGGTCTACGAGGCCCTCGGCGCGCCCGTGCCCACGTTC
>CAUCXP010000198.1 GCA_958446785.1 uncultured Collinsella sp.
CTCATGAGCGGTACGGTGAGGGCGTCCTCGCCCGAGTACATGCGGAAGTCATCGGACAGCAGGTGGGCGATCTTGGCCGCGTAGGCGACGTTGCCCGAGGCTTCCTTAATGCCCATGATGTTGGGGTGCGCGGCCAAGCGCTCTACGTTGCGCTCGCTGATGCCGCAGCCGCAGCGGCCGGGGATGTTGTACAGGATGCAGGGGATGTCCACGGCGTCGGCCACGGTCTTAAAGTGCTGGTAGATGCCCTCTTCGTTGGACTTGTTGTAGTAGGGGGTAATGAGCAGCAGACCGTCGGCGCCCAGTCCCTGATAGGTGAGCGACTTGGTGAGCATGGTCTGTGTGGAGTTGGAGCCCGAGCCGGCAATGACGGGGACGCGTCCCGCAACCTGCTTGACCACTGCGGCGACAACGGAGTTGTCCTCGTCGTCGGTCATCGTGGCGCTCTCGCCGGTGGTGCCCAGGGTGAGGATGGCGTCGGTACCGTTTTGCAGGTGGAAATCGATAAGGCGCTCGAGCGCGTCAAAGTCGACACTGCCGTCCTTTTTAAACGGCGTGACAAGGGCGACGATTGAACCCTCGAGATTGCGGATGTCCATGTTCTTCTCCTTCGCTTCCGCGATCTGGATGCGTTTGTTCCACTGAGCGGCGACGGCCAGGCGCTCGTCCTGAGCGCGGCGGCGGGCACTTTCGGCGCGCGATTTGGCCAGCAGCTCACGGCCGCACGGCAGCACGTCGAGTGTGGCAAAATAATCGCCCGGGCGCTCGGCGCGGCGGATGAGGTCGGCCGAGCCGTCGGGGCGCAGCAGCACCTCGGCGGAGCGTAACCGTCCGTTGTAGTTGTAGCCCATGGAGTAACCATGTGCGCCGGTATCGTGAATCACGAGCACATCACCCATGTCGATCCGCGGTAGCTCGCGGTCGATGGCGAACTTGTCGTTGTTCTCGCACAGATTGCCCGTAATGTCGTACGTGTTTGTGACAGGCGCCGCGGTCTTGTCGGAGCCACCCGGCTGGCCCATCACCGTAATGTGGTGGTAGGCGCCATACATGGCAGGGCGAATCAGGTCGACGGCGCTTGCGTCGACACCGATATAGTCCTTGTAGATTTGCTTCTCGTGGATGGCCTTGGTGACCAGGCACCCATAGGGGCCCATCATAAAGCGGCCCATCTCGGTACAGATCGCCACATCGCCCATGCCGGCGGGAACCAGGATCTCGTCGTAGGCCGTGTGTACCCCTTCACCGATGGCGTGGATGTCGTTGGCCTGCTGCTCGGGCAGGTAGGGGATACCGACGCCGCCGGACAGATTGATGAAGGCGACGTGTGCGCCGGTCTCGCGCTCCAGGCGCACGGCAAGCCCAAAGAGGATGCGCGCGAGCTTGGGGTAGTAGTCGTTGGTGACGGTGTTGCTGGCAAGGAATGCGTGGATACCAAAGCACTCGGCGCCCTTGGCCTTAAGCATACGGAAGGCCTCGAAGAGCTGCTCGGTGGTCATGCCATATTTGGAGTCGCCCGGGTTGTCCATGATGCCGTTGGAGAGCTGGAACAGGCCGCCTGGATTAAAGCGGCAGCTGACCGTCTTGGGGATGGGCCCCGCAACACGCTCAAAGAACTCAATGTGGCTGATGTCATCAAAGTTGACGATGGCGCCCAGCTTGTCGGCGAGCTCAAAGTCGGCAGCCGGCGTGTCGTTGGACGAGAACATGATGTCGTGTCCCGTGATACCCAGCGAGCGGGCGATCATAAGCTCGGTATAGCTCGAGCAATCGCAGCCGCAGCCGTATTCGTTGAGAATGGAGATGAGCGCCGGGTTGGGGTTGGCCTTGACGGCAAAGTATTCCTTAAAGCCCGGGTTCCATGCAAAGGCGTCGCGCACTTCTTGCATGTTGCGGCGGATGCCCGCCTCGTCGTATAGATGAAACGGCGTGGGGAACTGCTCGACGATATGCTCGAGTGTTTCCTTGTCCACAAACGGCTGCTTGGCCACATATGCCTCGTTGGGGGTCAATGCCATGTCCCGTAAACCTCGCTATCCAGACGGCGCCATCTGCGCATCGAATCCGCATAGCGTGGACCCAATGTCCGGATAGCGCTCCTGCATTGCTGCAGACAGTCCTGCGGGTGTTTCCCACAGGCCCACCAGGTTGTTCGTGCCCGAAAAACCCAGTTCGGCGGGTTTCGCCTCCCCACGGGGTCAAAGCCTGCCGGCTCGCCCGCGGCTCTTCGTGCCCGCGCCTCTATCAAGTGGTAAAGACCCTATCACGTTGCACTTTACCAAACAAGAGTATTCGTATATAACGTTTAAAAAATGCAGGGATATGCTGGAAACATGTGCACCACAATCCTGTATCACAATAAGTTGCAACAGATGTGCCTCACGAAGGGATCCTCTATGACCGAGCTCCAAGAACTCCGTCGCTATCGCCGCGATCTCCATCGCATTCCAGAGCTCGATTTCGATCTTCCGCAGACGATCGCCTATATCGAGGGCGTGTTGGCGCCGCTCGCTTGCGAGGTGACCCATCCGTGCCCCAGCTGCGTCTGCGCTTTCTTCGACGCTGGCGTTGGTGCCGCGCATGCCACGGCGATTCGCGCCGATATGGATGCGCTGCCCATTGCCGAGACAACGGGGGCAGCGTTCGCTTCGACCCATCCCGGCAAGATGCATGCTTGCGGCCACGATGGACACATGGCCATGGCACTTGCCGCCGCGACGTATGTCGACCGTACAATTCGCGAGCAGCCGGGCGCCATTAAGCGCAATGTGCTCTTTGTGTTTCAGCCGGCCGAGGAAACGACCGGTGGTGCCAAGACGGTGTGCGAGAGCGGCGCGTTCGAGCGTTACGGGGCGGATCGCATCTTCGGCTTCCACGTGTGGCCCGATCTGCCCGCCGGCACGTTGGCGAGCTGCTCCGGTCCGCTGCTGGCGCGCTCAAGCGAGACACACATTCATATTCACGGGACGAGCATCCATATCGCTAAGACCTATGGCGTTCCGGTCGAGGAGTCGCACGATACGGCGCTGGCGGCTGCCAAGTTCTTGGTTGCCGAGCGCGAACTGATGGATGAGCTGGGTGCCGATGAGCCCTGCATTGGCAAGTTCGGCCTGCTGCAGGCAGGCACCGTCTGCAATGCGGTGGCGGGGGAGGCCCATGTTGCCGGCAGCCTACGTGTGTTTACGGACGACATGTTCGACCGCGCGCGCGAGGGCGTGCGCCGCGTGCTTGACGAGGCGTGCACCGCAACGGGCTGTACATATGACCTCGATTTTGCCGAGGGCTATCCGCCAGTCGATAACGACCCCGAGCTGTTCGCCCACATTGCGCCTGCCTTGTCCGAGCTGCAACTTGTGGACGAGCCGCTGCTAATTGCCGAGGACTTTGCTTTCTATCAGCGCCATCTGCCGGGCGTGTTCTTCTTGCTGGGCACGGGCGTGCCAGAGGGACAAGAAAACCCGAGCGATTCGGATGACTGCCCCGCCTATGCCACGAGCACTCTGCATACCGATACCATGCTCTTCGACGAGGAAATCCTACTCAAAGGCCTCGATGCCTACAAACGATTGCTTAACTTGGAGTGACGATGAAGCGCCGACAGACTGCCGTGTATAGTCCGGGTGGGTGCGGGTGCGGTTTGCTGCTGCTTCCGGTCATCGCTGTGAGCATTGGCGTGATGTTTGTGCTTGCTGGGCTGGCTGCGGCGGCACTCGTACTGTTTATCACTGCCATCGACGTGACGATTTGGCTCTGCCGCAATCGCGAGCAACGCCGTGCCGACGGTAAAACCAATGTCGGCTGGGTCGTCTTT
>CAUCXP010000199.1 GCA_958446785.1 uncultured Collinsella sp.
CGAGCGTCAGTACACCGAGCTCAAGCAGGCTCTGGTCGACGCCGCCGCTCCCCAGGACGTTGAGCCCGGTGCCGCCAAGTTCGACGACGAGACGCACGTGAATCAAATCGTGTAGTCCCGTTCTCGTTGGCTTTTTGGGCCGGGCGTCCCGTACGTTCGGGAGCCCGGCCCGTTATTTTGAAAGGAAGTGGGGATGAACCGCTTCATCGACATCAACCCGGAGAGGTGCATCGGCTGCGGAACATGTCAGTCCGCCTGTGCCGACGCTCACCGGATGCAGGGTCTTCAGGATACGCCGCGCCTGGCGCTCGTGAAGACCGGCGGTATTTCGGCCGCCCTTGCCTGCCACCATTGCGAGGGTGCCCCCTGCGCCGAGGTCTGCCCGGTGAATGCCATCGAGCACGATGGCGACCGCATCCACGTGAAGGAGCAGGAGTGCATCGGGTGCAGGCTGTGCGCCATCGCGTGCCCCTTTGGAGCCATCCATCCCGATGGCACGTCTATCGCCGGTGTCGCAGGCATGTGCGACCCGACGCCTTCGTATCCTAAGTCCCTGAGCAGCCTGCTTACGTGGGCTCCTGGCCAGTACACCTGCGCTGTGAAGTGCGACCTGTGCGCCTTCGATCCGGACGGCCCGCATTGTGTGGCGGCGTGCCCCACCAAGGCGCTGACCGTTATGGGCGGTGCGGCCGATCGCGAGCTCGACGAGGCCAAGCGCCTGCGCTCGATCGAAAACGGTCCGGCCGTCGACGTTACCGCTGTGGCCCAGGGCCTGTCCGAGAAAGCAGAAGGGAGCGTAAGCAATGGATAGCATGACGCTGTTTATCGCATCGCTTGCCGTCTCGTGCATCGGTGCGCTCGCCTCGGTTCTGCTGATCAAGGCCGATAACGCCGCCAAGACCGCAGGCTGCCTTATCGGTGCCGTCGCCGCGGTGCTTTCGTTTGTGGCCGGTATCCAGGCCGTGCTGGGCAATGTCACGTCGGTCGACACCATCGTGTTTTTCCCGTTTGCCCATTTCCAGCTGCTGCTCAATCAGCTGTCCGGCCTGTTCGTGGCGCTCATCTCGGTGCTCGCGTTTGCCGGTTCGATCTACGGTCTCAACTACTTTGATGAGTACCCGGGCAAAAAGGGTCGCGCCGGCTTCTTCTTTAACACCTTTGTGGCGTCCATGATGCTCGTCATCACCGCCGACAACGTGTTTTGGTTCCTGGTCGCCTTTGAGCTCATGTCGCTGACCTCGTACTTCCTGGTCGTGATCGAGGAGAACGAGAACTCCATCCACGGCGGTTGGCTCTACTTTGTGATCGCGCACGTGGGCTTCGTGCTCATCATGGCGAGTTTCCTTACCATGACCAACTTCGCCGGCGGCTCGTTTGCCTTTGCGGATTTCCGCGCCACGCAGTTTAGCCCCGCGGTCGCATCCGTGTGCTTCGTGCTCGCCTTCTTTGGCTTTGGCGCCAAGGCCGGTATCATCCCGCTGCACGGCTGGCTGCCCAAGGCACATCCCGAGGCCCCGTCCAACGTGTCGGCCCTCATGTCCGGCGGCATGATCAAGATCGGTATCTTCGGCATCCTCAAGGTTGGTCTCGACCTGCTCTCCGCCTCGGGCGTTCAGGTCTGGTGGGGCCTTATGGTCATGGTCTTCGGTGCGATCTCGTCGGTCCTCGGCGTGGCTTTCGCCCTGCAGGAGCATGACATCAAGCGCCTGCTGGCCTATCACTCCGTCGAGAACATCGGCATCATTCTGCTCGGCGTCGGCGCCTCCATGGCCGCCATGGCGCTCGACTCGGTCGGCATCGCCGTCCTGGCTCTGATGGCCGCCCTCTACCACACGTTTAACCACGCGATGTTTAAGGGCGAGCTGTTCTTGGGCGCCGGTGCGCTGCTGTACTCCACGGGTACGCGCAATATGGAGAAGATGGGCGGTCTGTTCCGTCGTATGCCGGCAACGGCCATCTGCTTCCTCGTTGGCGCGCTTGCCATCTCGGCCATCCCGCCCTTCAACGGCTTTGTGTCCGAGTGGTTTACCTACCAGTCGCTGTTTAACGCCGCCATGCAGGGCGACAAGGCCGTCATGATCGTGGCCGTGTTTGCTGCCGTCGCGCTTGCCATTACCGGCGCGCTGGCTGTCACGTGCTTCGTCAAGGCCTATGGCGTCTCCTTTGCCTCCGCGCCCCGCTCCGAGGCCGCGGCCAATGCCAAGGAGGTCCCCGCCCCCATGGTGTTTGCGCAGGGCCTGCTCGCGGCCATCTGCGTCGTGCTGGGCATTGGCGCTCCCGTGATCGCGCCCGTGCTGGTCGATGTCGCCGCGTCCGTGCTGCATCCGTACGGTGGCGTGTTTGCCGCCGAGGGCATGGAGCTCATGAACCAGTACTCCGGCGCTGCCACCTCCACGCCCGCGATCGCTATTGCGCTCGTGGTGCTCGTCGGTCTTGCCTGCGGCTATCGCAAGCTCAAGACCGTCGGCAAGGTGCAGAAGTCCCAGCCGTGGGCATGCGGCTATGCTCCCAACGAGCATATGCCCGTCGTGGCCACGACTTTTGCCTCCGAGGTGTCCTGGTTTATGCAGCCGCTCTACACGCTGCGCGACCGCTGCACGGCCGTCTGCTGGTCCATCGCGCACTTCTTCCAGAAGCTCACCGGTGTGGCCGAGGCTGTGGAGCCCGTACCCGATAAGGTTCTCGTCGATGCCCCGCATAAGGGTGTCGAGAAGCTCGCCGACCTCGCGACTAAGCTCGAGGGCGGCAACTACAGCATCTATATCTGCTATATCGTCGCGGCACTCGTGGTGTTCCTCGTGCTCGCCGTGCAAATGGGTTAAGGAGGGGAGAGCATGAACAACATCGTACTTGCCGTTCTGCAGGGCGTGGTCGTCATGGCCGTCGCACCGTTCTTCTCCGGTCTCGGCCGTGTAATCCGCGCCAAGATGCACAACCGTCGCGGCCCCAGCATCATGCAGGACTACCGCGACCTGGCCAAGCTCTTTGCGCGCCCCGAGTCCCAGAGCGAGGACGCAAGCTTTGCGCTGCGTATTATGCCGCCGCTGTTCTTCGCCGTCGCCTTTATGCTCGCTATGGGCCTGCCGCTCTTTACGGCACAAAGCCCCATCCCGGTCTTTGGTGACGCCATCACCATCATGTACAGCCTGGCGCTCGCCCGCTTCTTCTTCGCCCTCTGCGGCGTGGATTCGTCCAATGCCTACGCCGGTATCGGCGGCGTCCGCGAGCTGCTCATGAGCGTGCTCATCGAGCCGTCCATGCTGCTGGCGCTGTTTGCCGCCGCCCTGGTGTGCGGTTCCACCGACATCGCCACCATGGGTCAACACATCATGACGGGCGCCATCGACGCGCCGGTCGCCGTGATCCTCGCCGGCATCGCCTTTGCGATCGCCTGCTACATGGAACTCGGCAAGCTGCCGTTTGATCAGGCCGAGGCCGAGCAAGAGCTTCAGGAAGGTCCGCTCGCCGAGCTTTCCGGCCCGTCGCTCGCCATGGCCAAGCTTGCCATGTCCATGAAGCAGGTCCTGGTCGTCGCTTGGTTCTGCGCGATCTTCGTCCCCTGGGGCGAGCCCGCGACCGTGGGCGCCGCGGCCGTTCTGGGCGCGGTCATCTTCCTGGTGAAGTGCCTGATCGACTTTGTCGTATGCGGCGTGATCGAGAACTCCTGCTCGCGTTCGCGTTTTAAGGTGCTCGGCAATCAGACCTGGGCCGTCGTGGGCATCGCCGTTCTGGCGTTTGTCTTCGTGGTCGTCGGCGTGTAGGAGAAGGGAGAAACAATG
>CAUCXP010000200.1 GCA_958446785.1 uncultured Collinsella sp.
AAGCCCGGGTTGTTGCGTGGGCCATAGCTGCTCCATCCTCAACCTAAATTTGCAGGAATTGTGTTGAGTCTATTTTCGTTCATTTTCTTTTTAAGTAAGAAAACACCTTTCGATTACTTATCTTTTCTATAAAAGAAAGACAATTCGTGTGAAAACTTCAGTGTCGGATAGAGGAATTTGGTCCGAATCCCTTCCGTTTGCTTTTCAAAAACGAGCGTCTTGACCTGCGTGCCGGCGATATCTCATGCATGTAACACGAACGATTTTCATACAATGGGGGCAGCAAAACGCAAGGTAAAACGCCTTGCGGACACGTACGCCCGATGTCCAGATGCGGGCGAGGGAGAGGAGCAAACGCTCATGGCACTTGTTACCACCGAAAAGATGCTCAAGGACGCTCAGGCCGGCCACTACGCTGTTGGCGCTTTCAACGTCGAGAACCTCGAGTTTGTTATGGCCGTTCTAGCCGCTGCCGAGGAGACCAAGTCCCCCGTCATCATGCAGACCACCCCGGGCACCATTAAGACCGCTGGCCTGGACTACTTCTACGGCATGGTCAAGGCTGCCGCCGAGCGAGCTTCCGTGCCCGTCGCCCTGCACCTCGATCACGGCGATGGCTATGACCGCTGCATGCAGGCTTTCCGCACTGGCTACACCTCTGTCATGATCGACGGTTCGCATGAGTCCTTCGAGGACAACATCGCCCTGACCAAGTCCGTTGCCGACGCTGGCCGCGCCATGGGCGTGCCCGTCGAGGCTGAGCTCGGCAAGGTCGGCGGCAAGGAGGACGACGGTCCCGCGGTTGAGGGTGAGAGCCCCTACACCGATCCGGCCGAGGCCAAGGAGTTCGCCGAGCGCACCGGCTGCACCTCTCTCGCTATTGGCGTTGGCACCAGCCACGGCGTGTACACGAGCGATCCGCACATCGAGCAGTCCGTGGTCAAGGCCATCCGCGACGCCGTCGACGTGCCGCTGGTTCTGCACGGCACCTCCGGTGTGCCCGATGAGCAGGTTGCCGAGGCTGTGAAGAACGGCATCTGCAAGGTTAACTACGCCACCGAGCTGCGTCAGGCCTACACCAAGGGCTTCATGGCCTACATGGCCGAGAACCCTGCCTGCTTCGATCCCAAGAAGCCGGCCAAGGAGGGCATGCGTGAGATCACCGAGCTGGTTAAGATTCGCATGACCAACCTCAACTCTGTGGGCAAAGCAGAGTAACAGCAAGGGTACTCTGATCCCACCGGACGGTTTGGGCGGGTCCCGTACTTAGTTTCCAAAACGTCCTCGCGCATGAAGGCCCCCGTTGTCTCGCTTCTTCGAAGCGTTGATAACGGGGGCCTTCGCGCTGCGGAATGATTTTGGAAACTAAGTACGGGACCCGCCCAAACCGTCCTGCTCAATCGCCCTTGTGGTGTTGGGGCTGAAAGGGTGGGACGCGTGGGTTATTTGGTTGTTAGGGTTAGCAGGTCGTTGGGGGTTTTGAGGTTGTAGGTGGCGTTTGGGATATCTTGGTGTGATCCCCATGCTGCTCTGGCAAAACTGACCCCTGCCGAAGTTGCGCATTGTTCGTCGTAGACGGTGTCGCCAACGTAGACGACGTTGCCAGGATTCGCGCCCGCACGTCGGAGATATTCGAGCATGGGTGCGGGTGCGGGTTTATGTTCGGTTGTGTCTTCGACAAGGATGATGTGCTCAAAATACTTATCGAAACCAAGGGGTGCAATTTCTTTTGCGTATTCGTCGCGCGCACGTGAGGAGACGATGCCAAGTTTGCAGCCGCTATCGGCGAGTGTTGCGATGACTTCAAGCAAACCTGGAAACACGCTGATGGTGCTTTTAAAGCTGGCGGCAACTTGGCACCAGCGATCCAACGTTGCCTGCGAGTAGATCCCAAGTTTCTCAAGGGCATCCTTGCCGGGTATGCCGAGGGCAAATTCAAGCTCGTGTCGGGGGAGCGTTTTGCCGGTCTCTTCTTGGACAATCTGGACAAGCGATGATAGAACGCTTTCTTCTGTATCTGCCAATGTCCCATCAACGTCAAATACGATATGGTCAAAGTGCTTCATATGATTTCTCCTCTCTGTTGTTTGCCTGCAAGTTTGATGCGGTGACAGAAGAAAGGCTAGCGGGATTTCTGCCTGGTGCTATCGAGATTCTGCCTCGCTGCTCGATAGCTCGAAGGAGTGCATCCCATTTGTTCTTTAAATACCTGGCCAAGATGGCTTGCTGTCGCAAAGCCGCATTGGCGCGCGACTGTCTGGACCGTTCGCGTGGTGTGTGCCAAAAGTTCGCAAGCACGGTTTACGCGGTATGCGCGCAGATATGCCGCCGGGGTCGTTCCTGCGCAAGCTTCGATAATGCGGTAACACTCTCTTTCGCTTACGCCGGATGCAGATGCCATCTGGGGCACATCTATAGCGGCTGCATAGTTTGCGCGGATATAGTCCAGGATTGCCTTGAACTGTACGTCGCGGTTGGTCATCCAAGAGGCGTTGTCGGAGGAAAAGAGCGGTTCGGCCTTGGCGTAAATCTGAATCCAGAGCTCTGACAAGCTATTCCGAAGCGCCATCTCGTTCTGCGGCCGTTGAAGGTCGTGGTTAAAGGAACTCTTTAGCAAATCGATAAAGGGCATATCGTCGGGGTTGGTGGGCGACCATTTGAGCACATCGACGTCTCGACATTGCAGCAAAGGATTGATATAGCGCTTTAGAAGGCGTCCCGCGGGATCGCCGAGCATCGACGGCTGAAAGATATGCAACATTTGAATGGCTGGTGCCGAATTGGGTGATTGCAGCGTGCTGTGCAAAACGCCGCCGTTGATAAAGCCGGCGGACCCTTCCTCAAAGCGTACGTGCTCATGAGCCGCGCGCGTTCGATAGTCAATCGCTCCCTGCTCCATGTAGAAAAGCTCAACTTCGGAATGCCAGTGCCAGGGGACGGAATTGCCCGGATAGCGAGCGAATTCTGCGCGTTCGGCAATATAGGGCCAGTCTTCGGCGGTCTCGGGAAACGCTTCCTCGCGTCCTCCGCGGTGCAATTCTATGTGATCCATGTTTCGCATGGCATCAGTATAAAGCGCGATGGGCTTAGATTGCTCTTGCCTGTTCGGGGAACGCCTTGTCTAGGGATGCTTGGAGCTTATCGAAGGATGCTCGCAAGTTGTGGCTCTGGTCGGTTGAGCGTTTGGCTTTTGTGGTGGGGGAGTCGGGGAGGCCGTTTCTCTGTGTCGGGGGGAAGGAGAAAAGGTCTGCATATTTTAGGGATGGCTGCTGTGCTGCGTCATTGGAAGAATGCATGCTTATGCGGCCTCCTCGATGTCCACCAAAAGATTGCGCGCGGGGTTTGCTGCTAGGTCCCGTGCGTTGGCAGTATTATGCCGCGGCCGTCGCAAAGAAGCGCTAAAGAAAGGCTTAATGAGGTTTGGCATTACGATGAAACCGCAGGTCAGAAGTATCGAGTAACACTCTTGAAAGGTTTTGGGCTTAAGGGCTTTCTAAGGTTTGTGACGTGGATGTGGCTCGCCTGTGTGGGGCGTGTGAATGCTCGCTGTTAGCGCTGCGGCTCTGCAGCCCGTACCTGCTCGATGACCTTTTCCATCGTGGCGTCGATGCGATCTTTTTTGAGCTCGCATTCCCAGATAGTTATGGGCGTCCAGCCCATTTGAGTGAGTGCTGCCACGGCAGCGTGGTCACGCTCGACGTTGCGACGGAACTTTGCCTCCCAAAACTCAACATTGCGCTTGGGCTGGCTCGGATTGCACTTGGGGCAGCGATG
>CAUCXP010000201.1 GCA_958446785.1 uncultured Collinsella sp.
GCAACTTATAGGGAGATAGGCCTTAGAGGCGAGCGAGGTCATAGGCTTGTGCGGCTGACTCGCCGGCGCAGATAAGGTTGGCTGTGGCTTCTTGCGGATCGAGTGCCCGCTCCAGGTCCACGGGCTTGCGACAGATCGGCAGGACAAGGTCGATGCCCTGCTCGTACACCGCATCCAGGTTGTCGGCACGACCGCCCACGACGGCAACAACCGGCTTGCCATATCGCTTGGCACGGCGGGCCACGCCCACCGGCGCCTTGCCGGCGGCGGATTGCTCGTCCATATTGCCCTCGCCCGTTATGACCAGGTCGACATCGCGTACACGCTCGTCAAACCCCACGAGATCGAGCACTGTCTCCACGCCCGAACGCAACTCGGCACCGAGCGCCAGCAGCGCGGCGCCCAGGCCGCCGGCGGCACCGGCACCGGGCACGCCGAGCACCGAGCCGAACGTCCGTGCACCCTCGGGCACGCGCAGCAGCCCCTGGGCCCGAGCCTCGACAATTGCCGTATCGAGCAGACGACCGTAGCCGACCATCCAACTGTCGCACCTGCTCAGCGCCTCGGCGTCACCCGTCGGCAAGCCTTTCTGCCCACCAAACACCGCCAATGCGCCCCGACGCCCCACGAGCGGATTCTCGACATCCGAAAGCACAACGATACGAGCGTCATCCAAAGCCTGAAGCGCTGGCGCCAAATCAACGCTCGCCACCTGCTCAAGGCCTGCAAGACCGGGGGCGATATCGCAGCCCCGATCATCGACCACACGCGCGCCCAGCGCCTGCAGCATGCCGGCGCCACCGTCGTTGGTGGCACTGCCGCCCAGACCAATATAGATAGTCTTTGCCCCAGCACGGACTGCGCGAAGCATGAGCTCGCCCACGCCATAGGTCGAAGCCGCCAACGCCGCCGACTCCGTACAGGGCGAATACCCAATACCCGCCGCCTCGGCCATCTCAATAACAGCCGACTCGCGCCCGCCGTCAACCAGTAACCGTGCGGGCACACGATCGCCCAAGGGGCCCGCAACCTCGCAGGTCGCAAGTTCACCACCGCACGCGGCAACGGCATCGAGCGTCCCCTCGCCACCATCTGCCAGCAGCAATGTGCACACCTCGGCATCGGGCCAAACGCGGCGCACGCCTTCGGCAACGGCCTCCTCTGCCCGCGCACTCGACACGCTACCCTTAAAGGAGTCGATCGCCAGCAGCACACGGCGGGGCCGGCGGCACGCAGGACCAAAGTCAACCGCCGTGTCAGTATCCTCACCGGCACCTGCAAGTGCTGCGGCGTGAGCGGCGTGTGCTTCAAGATCGGCCCCACAACCGCAGCCAGCACCATCGGTGCCACGCAGCCTACTAAAATAGCTGCTCAACACCTCACGACACTCGTCTGCCAGCACGCCGGCGGTCACGTTAAACCGATGATTCAGGCGCGAATCGGCATTCAGGTCATACAGCGAACCCAGAGCGCCCGCCTTGGCATCAGCCGCGCCATACACGCAGCGTCCTACGCGCGCGTTAACCATAAGCCCCGCACACATGCAGCAGGGCTCGAGCGTCACGTAGACCGTACAGTCGGAAAGGCGCCAGCGACCGAGCGACCGAGCGGCAGCGCACAGGGCCGCGAACTCTGCATGCGCCGAAGGGTCCTGATCGAGCTCACGACGATTATGCGCCCGCGCGACAATCTCACCCGCGCGCACCACCACAGCGCCAATGGGCACCTCGCCCACCGCCGCGGCGGCGCGCGCCTCCGCCAACGCCTCGCGCATGAACTTCTCGTCGATTTCGGTGCTCGTCATCGTTCGCCTTCCCTGTTGCAAATTCAAAACGATGCTATCATTACGACTCACGGAGAGATGGCAGAGCGGTTGAATGCGGCGGTCTTGAAAACCGTTGAGCGCGAGAGCGTTCCGGGGGTTCGAATCCCCCTCTCTCCGCCACTCTTAGTGACTCACCGGCGTCATGGTCCGCTCGAACAGCGCATCGACCACGTCGGCGATTTCGGATCGGCGCTCCAGCACGTGGCCCGATTCCCACCACATGGTAAAGAGCCGAATAATGCCGCCGGCGACAAACTCAGACGTTGTCTCGAGCGATACGGGCGCAAGCGCATCCTCGTCAAGCGCGCTCATCACGCGCCCGCGTATGGAGCGCGCGATGCGGTCGCAAATCATGCTGGTCAGCATGCCCGACATACTGCTCGCCAAAATGTTATCCATGAGCTGCTCATGCGCCAGAATCAGATCCATGGCATCGGCGAACACTTCGTGGCGAAGCGCGCGCACGTCCTCGGCGCCCTCCGCGCCATCCGCATCGGCCCGCTTTTGCGGCAGACCCGACATGAGTTCATCGATATAGAAGGCAAAGTAATCGTTTTTGTCGCGGAAGTGCTTGTAGAACGTCGTCCGACGAATCATAGCGCGGTCGCACAGCATGGCAACCGTCACGTCCTCAAACCGATGCTCTTCGAGCAGCTCAGTAAAGGCCTCGAACAGGGCCCGATAGGTTTTCTTGATGCGAAGGTCCATACGTATCGCCCTCCTCAAGGAAAAGACAGCGTTCACTAATCTGTCGCATATCTTACACCTGTATCGCCCACTCCCTGGCGAACGGCCTCACCTTGGTGGAAACATAACGCTTACCGGAAAGTTCGGTATCGCCAAGGGTTGCGGGTATACTAGTAGCGTTACACCAACGGCAGCCGGCGGAAGACGCCGCGGCCATTCGAAACGGAGACACCATGATTCCCGTCATCATCGGTATCGTTGTTGTCGTTGTGATTGTCTGCGCCATCGCCGGCATCTACAACAACATGGTCACCAAGCGCAATCGCATTGATAACGCCTGGCAGAACATCGACACGCAGCTGCAGCGCCGCAACGACCTGATCCCTAACCTAGTCGAGACCGTCAAGGGCTATGCCAAACACGAGCAGGACACGCTTGCCGCCGTGGTCAACGCGCGCAACGCCGCCGTGAGCGCTACCACGCCCGAAGCCAAGATGGAAGCCGACAACGTGCTGACCGGCGCCCTGCGCCAGCTCTTCGCCGTGGCCGAGGCTTACCCCGATCTTAAGGCGAACACCAACTTTACGCAGCTCCAAGCCACGCTCGAAGACACCGAGAACAAGGTAAGCTACGCGCGCCAGAGCTACAACGACTGCGTGCTTAGCTACAACAACGCCATCCAGACGTTCCCGGCCGTTATCTTTGCCGGCATCTTCCAGTTTAAGGAGCGCCAGGGCTTCGAGGCCGCCGAAGCTGCCCGCCAGGCACCGACCGTCAAGTTCTAACAGATCCGCAGCGTATCCTTAATCGGGTATATGCATAAACCGCCCCGTCGAATGCATACTTCGACGGGGCGGTTTCCCTTATCGCGAAGGTCCCCCTCAAGGCGCCGTGCATTTTTGGGAGTATTCAGCACAGCCAAGAGCTTTGGGCTCCGCAGCAGAGGCGTTAGATAGCGAATACCCCTGCAGCCAGAGACCCAGCAGCCCATAACACCGCCTATTATTCGCGAAAAGCATCGACAAGCACGGATTTTTGCCCGAACGACGGTATACAGGAGCCTTCGATTGCAGAATACTCGCAAAAATGCACGTCGCCACCACCCCCACATGGCGCGACGCAAAACAAAAGCGCGGCCTAAAAGGCCGCGCGCCATCTTTCATTCAGATCTATATTGCCCGTAACGGCAGCGCCGAGGTAACGCAGGCCAGAGGGCAACCTTCCTTTCCGGCGCAC
>CAUCXP010000202.1 GCA_958446785.1 uncultured Collinsella sp.
TCAGAGCTACGACGTGCTGCGCGCCATGGAGCAGGACGTGGGGCTTTCGATCGAGCGCCTGTCTGTCGATGGCGGTGCCTCGCGCAACGAGTTCATCATGCAATTCCAGGCCGACCTGCTGGATATCCCCGTGCTGCAATGCGAGACGGTGGAGACCACGGCAATCGGTGCCGCGTACTTGGCGGGTCTTGCCGTCGGCTATTGGGAAGACCTGGAAGAGCTGGAGCAAAATGCCCAGATCGTTAGGACCTTCCTTCCCCACATGTCCGCCGAGCGCCGCGAACAAAACCTTGCGGGCTGGTGTGATGCAGTCAGGCGCTCGCTCAGTACCGCACAGTAGGGCTGCGATGGGCTGCTCGATACAACAAACCGCTAAACTAATGCATGGCGTGCGGCGGCAACATTGCTGCGCGCCTTGTCAGCAAGGCCGTTTTGCGGCCGCAACGAAAGGGGCAATCAATCCATGACCGTCACCTACGATGCGTCCCGTGTGACGCTTGTCGATCACCCGCTCGTCCAGCACAAGCTGTCGATCCTGCGCGACAAAAACACCGGCACCAACCAGTTCCGCCAGCTCGTGCGCGAACTCGCGCTTTTTGACGGCTACGAGGCCATGCGCGACCTGCCTATGGAAGACGTCGAGGTCGAGACCCCCATCACTACCGTCACGTTCAAACAGCTTGCCGGCAAGAAACTCGCCATCGTGCCCATCCTGCGTGCGGGCCTTGGCATGGTCGACGGCATCCTCGACCTGGTGCCCTCCGCTCGCGTGGGTCACATCGGCATGGAGCGCGACGAGGTCACCCACGAGCCGCACGAGTATTACTGCAAGATGCCCAAGGATATCGACCAGCGCATCTGCCTGGTCGTCGACCCCATGCTTGCCACGGGCGGTTCGGCCGAGATGGCCATCAGCTACCTGCGCGAGCGCGGTGTCAAGGACATCCGCATGCTGTGCATCGTCGCGGCCCCCGAGGGCCTCAAGTCGCTGACCGAGAAGGACCCAGATGTGCATATCTATACCTGCGCCATCGACGACCATCTCAACGAGGCTGCCTACATCGTTCCCGGCCTCGGCGACGTCGGCGACCGCATCTACGGCACGCTCTAGTCGCTGGGCTAAACGGCCGCGGCTGCAAATACGAAGAAACGGTGCGCGCGGACGAACAAAAGGCGACCGCGCGCACTCCTGTTAACGGACGTTTTGCCCTGCAGGGTTCGAGAAAAACGTATTACCGTACCTGCGGCATAAAGAAGGTCTTAAGAAAACGAACAGGTGCGTATTAACCGATGCTTTTTCGGTTGTACTTTAGCGATTGGCTCGTACAATAGTCACCAATGTTTGGCGGGAACTGTTCTGTGAAGCGTTAAAAAGGAAAGTGAGGACGCCAGTGTTTCAGATAGCCGATCTGCTCGCTATCGTTGCAGGCGCCATCGCGGGCGCAATTGCCTTCCTTCCCTTTGTCTTTACGCTCAAGCCGGTTCTTGACGATAAACAGAATGCGGACATGCTCAAGGGTATGGTGAGTCTGGCGGTCTCGGCAATCGCCCTGCTCGTCTTTACCTTGGTTGTGTTTGTGTTGTTCGGAGAGGCATTTCGCATGTTCCTCCTGGGCGAGGCGATCGGCTTCGTGGCCTTTATGGCCGCCTGCGCGGTTCGTGTCGCCAAGGCGCTGCGAGATCCTCATGAGGTCGAAAGGTAAGTCGTGGAAATTTTTGAAAAGCTGCCTGATGAGATTAATCATCTGGTCAGCGAGTTCAGCTCCACCCCTGTCGTGGGCGATCTGAGCTGCGGCATCACGCAGTACTCGTTTTGGCTGATCGTCTCCACGATCGTGCTCCTGATCGTCCTGGCCGTGTTCAAGAAGAAGCAGACCCTGGTTCCCAAGGGCTTCTTCGTCAACGGTTTCGAGTACATCATCGAGTACGTCGAGAACGATATCGGCAAGGGTGTCGTGGGTGAGAACTGGAAGAAGCACTTCCCGTTCCTGTGCTCGCTTTTCCTGTTCATCCTGATCAATAACATGATCGGCCTGATTCCGGGAATGAAGCCCGGCACCGGCGCAATCGGCTCCACCGCCGCACTCGCCATTTTCGCCTTCGTGTACTTCATCTACTACGGATGCAAGGCTCACGGCGTGATCGGCTACATCAAGAGCCTCGCCCCGCAGGGCGTGAGCTTCCCGATGAACGTGCTCGTGTGGGTCGTCGAGCTTTTCTCGACCTTCCTGCGCCTCATCACGCTCGCCGTCCGTCTGTTCTGCAACATGTTCGCAGGACACGTGGTCATGGGCTCGTTCGCCATCATGGCGAGCATGTTCATGCAGCCGCTGCTTCAGCAGGTTTCCGCGGCCCACGCCGTTGGCGCCCTGCCTTCGCTGGCCTGGCTTGCCATCCTCATCCTGATCTATGCGATCGAGCTTGTGGTCGGCGCCATCCAGGCTTACGTCTTCACGGTCCTTACCGCCGTGTATGTCTCCGAGGCAGAGGAGGTCGCGGAGGAGGAGTAGTCTTCCGTTCGCGCCTTAAAGGTAAGGTAATTCGTTAAACCGCCGGTGCCCGTACCCATGGAGCCCGGCAGTTATAAAAAGGTTATCCTGCGTGAAATAAGACACGCACGACAAAGGAGGAATCGTGGGAGTTATCGGTTACGGTCTCGGTGTTATCGGCGCTGGTCTTGCTATCGGCCTGTCTGCTCTGGGTGCTACGGGTGCTATGGCCCGTCAGCCTGAGGTCCAGGGCCGCGTGTTCACCGTCTTCATTATGGGCTCCGCCTTCGGCGAGGCTCTGGCTCTGATCGGCTTCGTTGTCGCGCTGATCGTTAAATAGCACGGAGCGTCAAGTATGAATCTTTCATCCCAGAAGAGCGCGATCGCACTCTCCGCGTCCGCGGCCGCGCTGCTCATGCCGGTTTCCGCGTTCGCCGAGGACGGCGCTGCCGGTGCGGACATCCTCATCCCTAAGATGGCGGAGTTCATCCCGGCGCTTATCGCCTTCCTGATTATCTGGATCGTGCTGGCCAAGGTCGCCCTGCCGGGCATCATGAAAACCATGGAGGAGCGCGGCAAGAAGATCGAGGAGAGCCTCGACGAGGCCGAGAAGACCAAGCAGGAGGCTATCGCCAAGCGCGCTGAGTCCGACTCGATCGTCACCGACGCCCGTCGTCAGGCTGCCGACATCGTTCTCGAGGCCCGTAAGGACGCCGAGTCCGAGCGCGCCCGTATCATCGAGGCTGCTCACAAGGAGGCCGAGGAGATCATCGCCAAGGCCCATACGACCGTCGAGGACGAGCGCAAGTCCATTTACGCCGGTGCCGCGAGCTCCATCGCCGACCTGTCCGTTGCCGTCGCCACCAAGATCGTGGGCGAGGCACTCGAGGACGATGCCGAGCAGAAGAAGCTCATCGAGCGCTACATCCAGGAAGCAGGTAGCCTGAATGCCGACTAGCCGCTATCAGGACAAGGTGCTCGAGACCTACGCGCGCTCCCTTCTGGAAGCCGCTAAGGCCGAGAACCATGTGTTCGAGGACCTCGAGATGATCGAGCGCTTGGCTTCTGCCAGCCCCGAGATCATCGCCGTGCTCGACACCATGTCCAAGCGCGACCAGCTCGACCTTCTTCCCAAGGTGGCAGCTGCCTTTAAGTATGTTGCCGAGGAAGACGAGGATGTAGTGGGCGTGACCGTCACCACGGCGATCCCGCTCGACGACGAGCTGCGTCAAACCAT
>CAUCXP010000203.1 GCA_958446785.1 uncultured Collinsella sp.
TGCATTGCGCAGAACGGGATTCCAACACTGCTTGATAAGGCCAGTAAATGAGCCCGTACCGACAGCGTTGAATCGCTTTGCCTTAGGGGCTACAGAAAGTTTGTCGAACGACTTTGCACCTAGGTCTACGCCTTTGGGCATGACATCGAACGCCCCGTTACATTCGATGTTGTCGAGCCCGATAAACAGAACAAGCAGGCTGCCAATAAGCTCATATTCCCGACAATAAAGCTTCTCAATATCACTAGGAGTGCAGCAGAACGTACCGTACTTTTCCAAGTCATAGGCGTCTCCCGCCATAAGAAAAGTAAAACCGTTGAGGAGAACCGGATAAGATTCGGCTACGGAATCAAGAACTTCGTTGATTTCAGCAAGCAGCGACTTGGCAGTCATATTGGTTTTAAGGTAGTAACCTGCTAGGCCGGAAAGCGCCTCTGCCTCTAGACCAGAAACGAGTTTTTCGCATTCAACAGCGCGCTCATGCGCGTCGCTCCCTGCAATCATGGGGAGACCGAGCCAAGACATTCTCGCGATTCGGCTCAGCAAGGAAAAGTGCCGATTGTCCTCGCCTAACAGTTTGCGCTCGAATTCCGAAAGAACCTTATCCGCATAATCGTCATGCCCATCGCAATACAGTTGAAGAGCGGTCCTCAGGGTAGGCCAGTCTTCGCGGTAATAATGAAGACAATAAACCATATCGCTCACGTACTCGCTGAGTTCATCAAACGGAATCAGCCCAGAGGCTCTGATAAAGGGGCTTGTCATGCAGGCACAATTTTCTACAGATAATTTATATGACGGAAGCTCACCAGATAACTCCACCATAACTCTGGCGCAATCTAAATCTCCACCCATGGAGGCTACCGTGCCAGGGTCGAGATTAAAATCAATCAAAGCGCAGCTCGGGTCAAGGTGAACCGCTCCGTCGATGCGGTTCCGGCACTGCGGACACAAGTATCTAACCGGATAGTCATTAACAAATCCAGCCTGGACGCGCACACGATGCACGCATCCACATACTCCGCAAGTGACAAAGAAGTTCTTAACCACAAAGACCCCTATTCAACCTCGCTGATCGCGCGAATCAGAATTAATCATCCGATGTTAAATCTGATGCAAAGGCTATAGAAGAGAATTACTAAATCTCCTCGTATCTCCCGCGAACATTCTCGAAATCATGCTGTCATCCTTATTCTGATCGCGTCGGAAATGTTGGTGTAAGGGCGGCACCCCAGCGCCCGTTTAACGAAGAACGGCCTTCGTCCTAGAATCTGAAATCACCACAACAACAGGTTCTAGGAAAGGACGATGACCGCTATGGAAATCTTATCAGACCCGACGCCGGACATGCTCGTCATGCCCCGTTTCGACGACGGCGCCATCGACATGCAGGAGCTGCTTCGCAGGCTCGCCAAGCAGGTCGTGAACGCCGTGATGGACGCCGAGGCCGACCAGCTGTGCGGTGGCGGGGCGAACAGCCGAAACGGCTACCGGGAGAGGGTCCTCGCCACCTGCGTCGGCACGCTGACGCTGCGCATCCCGAAGCTCCGCACCGGCAGCTTCTTCCCGGACGACGCGCTCGAGCGCTACCAGCGCGTGGACCGCGCCCTCGTCGCCGCCGTCGCCGAGATGTACGCCACCGGCACGAGCACCCGCAAGGTGCAGAGGGTGGCCGAGAAGATGGGCGTCTCCAGACTCTCGAAGGACCAGGTGAGCGCCATCGCCTCGAGCCTGGACGCAGACATCGAGGAGCTCCGCGCAAGGCCCCTCGACGGCTCGCCGGTGCCCTACGTCTGGCTCGATGCGACCTACGTCAAGTGCCGCCGCGAGGGGCGCGTCGCCTCCACCGCCGTGGTCACCGCCATCGGCTGCGATGCGGACGGCTGGAGGCGCGTCCTGGGCGTCGACGTGGTGGACACCGAGTCATACGTCTCGTGGCCCGCCTTCCTCAGGAAGCTCCGCGACCGCGGCGTTGGCGGCGTGGAGCTCGTCGTCTCGGACGCCCACCCGGGTCTCGTCCGCGCGCTCGGCGAGGTCTTCCAGGGCGCCGCATGGCAGCGCTGCGCCGTCCACCTCATGCGCGGCTGCATGCGTGAGGCGGGCTCCCGGCGGCCGAGGCGCCGCGTGGGCAGGATCGTCTCGCAGGTGTTCCGCGGGCGCGGCGCCGCCACCGTGACCGCCATGTACCACGCGGTGTGCGACATGCTGGAAGGGTGCTGCCCGAGGGTGGCGGCGATCCTCGAGGAGGCCGAGCCGGACGCCCTGGCATAGCTCGACTTTCCGCCGTCGCACTGGAAGCGCCTGCGCGCCAACAACGTCCAGGAACGGACGAACCGCGAGATAAAGCGCAGATCGAGGGTGGTGCAGGCGTTCCCCTCGACGGCATCGCTGGCGCGTCTGGCCGGCGCGGTCATGTGCGAGCAGGACGAAATGTGGCAGGAGTCGAGGTACTTCTCGGAGGCAAAGATGGGCGGGCTCTACGACGAGGGCCGCACGCGCGGGATCGACGGGACGGTCGACTGGGCGCGGCTGGAGGCGGAGGCCAGGAAGATGATCGAATCGGGCCTCGAGCTTGCGGACAGGATCGAGGCGGCATAGGATATCAACCGTGTTCCAGGTTCCAGGACGCCGAGCCGACTCGCTTCTGATCGGGCGCTACACCAACTTTCGCGACACTACCGTCTCTGCTGAAAAACTGATGGACCTGCCAATAGATTTTGCTCTTGATATAAGGAAATTCAGATTGTTAGTTACGTTAAAAACAGTGCAGATACTCGTGAACTATCGCTGTCGAATCAGTCCTTTCACTATGACAAGAGTTATGCAGCGCTTGCGGCGAACTATGGGATACCTTCTAGAAGGGGGAATGACCGCTTTCCCAGTTGATGACTAGGCGATGATAAATCGGAAATATCATAGAGCATAGAATGATAGGAAGAGATCTTTCAATAGAGGTAGGGGTGCCTCAGCTTTTGCCGAGACACCCCTACTGAATGACAGCTGAAGCATCTTGAATTAGGTTCAGGTCATCGACACTATCTGCCATCGCATGACATTATGGAAAATGCCAACGAACGTCATTGTGCTCTGTATTATTTTAATCAGTAAAATAATTACTAAAGGCGAAAGCTATCATGCAACTTCTAGATACTTTACGCTCTCGCCGCGTTCGAATGCGCCTATAACTTCACAGGTGGCTTTGGTGATATCGCGATCAATACCGCCTTCGCGGCGAAGTGCTTCTTTACCTGTGGTGCCCTTCTCGACATCAGCGATCATTCTTAGGAAAGAAACCCATTCAAAGCGAATACCTTCCCCGTCTAGTTGATAGAAATAACGCCTGTTATCGGCTGGGTCCTCGTAGCGGATTTCGAAATAATCAGTCTTCCACCAGGGCGCAGGAACATATATGTAGCCCTTTGTGCCGGATACAACTAGACTGCCCTCGGACTTAGCGCCTGAGCCAACCTTTGCTGTTGCCACGGCGTTTGGAAACTCAACGTCAAGCCTCGAGAACTCATCAAACGTCTTGTCGTTTTTCTCGCACAAGGACGAAATGCGTACCGAGTTAGGTTTAGTACCTAGTATCTGGAAGATTGGCAATAAGGCCGTAGGGCCCCATGCCGTCATGCTGCTCCAAGCAGTGTCGCGACGCGTATCAAAAGGGGCGCGATTGGTCTTAAGATTGGTTATAGTGGCATCGAC
>CAUCXP010000204.1 GCA_958446785.1 uncultured Collinsella sp.
AATGTTCTCGAGAGTCCGCATGCCAACATCGGCATCGTCGAGATCAACGAGACCGGTGACGCCTTCCGCATTGTGTGGGGCCTTGCCAACGGCGCCCGTCCGACCAGCGAGTTCGAGAGCCACTACATGAACCACTGTGTCGCCGCCGCCCGTACCGATGGCGCCGACCGCGTGATTTACCATGCCCACACCCCCGGCATCATCGAGATGTCCTTTGTGGTGCCGCTGGAGGACCGTGCCTTCACCCGCATCCTGTGGCAGATGATGACCGAGTGCGTCGTCGTCTTCCCGACCGGCGTGGGCGTGGTGCCCTGGATGGTCCCGGGTGGCCCGGCCATCGCCGAGGCGAGCTCCGAGCTCATGAAGACCTACGACACCATCGTCTGGGCCCACCACGGTCTGTTTGCCGCCGGCCCTGACTTCGATACGACCTTTGGCCTGGCGCACACCGTCGAGAAGGCCGCCGAGATTTACCTGGCCGCACGTGCTGCCAACGGTGGTTCGGATGACTTCCTCAACAAGATTTGCGACGAGGGCCTCAAGAACACCTGCCGCGACTTTGGTATCAAGATCAACGAAGCATTTGTTGACTAGCGCAAGAAAGGTGGATATAGATGCTCGTTAACACCAAGGCCAAGGTTGGCGTCTTTTCTATCACCCTCGGTGCCTATCTTCCGCAGTTTCCGCAGCTCGTTCCCAACTTCGAGCAGCAGTACGAGGACTTTAAGGCCACGCTGCCCACGACAGTCGAGCTTGTTGACGGCGGCATGGTGACCACCAAGGAGCAGGCCCAGGTCGCTGGCGACAAGTTCCGCGCCGAGGACGTCGACCTGGTCATCCTGCAGATGCTCACCTATGCCACGAGCTACAACGTGTTGCCGGTCGTGCGCGACCTGGATGTGCCCGTCGTCGTGGTCAATGTGCAGAAGAAGGCCCAGCCCGACTACGCTAACACCGACATCCCCACGTGGCTGGGCGACCTGTACGCCTGCGGCGCCCCCGGCGAGGTCGTGGCCGACCTTAACCGTGCCGGCAAGCGTCATACTGTTGTGACCGGCGTTGTCGAGGGCGGCGACCCGGCTGTGGCCGAGCAGCTCGAGCAGTGGTGCCGCGCCGCCCAGGTGCGTCGTCGCCTGCGTCGCACCAACATCGCCCAGATCGGCCGTCCGTACCCGGGCATGATGGACCTCTACATCGACGAAACCAACCTCTACAACCGTCTGGGTCTCTACACCAAGCAGTTTGACTGGGAGAAGATGTGGGCCATCGCCGACAACATCGATGACCAGGCCGCCGTGGACGCCAAGGCTGCCGAGATTCTCGACACCTTCGACGTCGAGGGCGGCGCCAAGGTGAGCGACGAGCCCATCCAGGAGATGGCCAAGTACGTCGTTGCCTTTGAGCAGTGGGTCAAGGACGAGGAGATCGGTCTGGTCGCCAGCCACTACGATGGCTATGCCAAGGGTCAGGCCGGCGTGCTCGACTCCATGCTCATTCCGGCGTTCTCCATGCTCATCAAGCAGGGCACGAGCTGCGCGGTCGAGGGCGATATGAAGGTCGCCATCGCCATGAGCATCCTTAAGACCATCTCTGGCACCGGCCAGCTTTCCGAGATGTACTCCATCGACTTCCCCGAGGACATCGTCATCATCGGCCACTCCGGCTCTGGCGATGCCGACATCTCGACCGCCAAGAAGCCGACGCTCAAGGTCGTCCCCGTGTTCCACGGCAAGACCGGCGGCGGCTACCTCACCCAGTTCTATCCCGGCCACGGCACCATCACCTTCCTGGGCATCACGCAGGACGGCGACGGCAACTTCAAGTTTGTGGTTGCCGAGGGCGAGAACGTCGACGGCCCGATCTTTACCTTCGGTGACACCAACATGCGTATGAAGTTCTCGATCGGCGCCCGTGAGTTCATGGATCGCTGGAACGAGACGGGCCCGACTCACCACATGGCCGCCTGCCTGGGCAGCCAGACCGACACGATTCTTAAGGTCGCCAAGATTTTGAATGTGCCCGTCGAGATCGTCTGCCGCTAGATTAATAGCCACAGCTGGGTGGACCTCCCGCCTGTTTTGATGCGGGAGGTCCACTTGCGCACAGCAGCCTTAGCTGCCCAGCCAACAAAAATGGCCATTTTTGTCGTTAAGTAGGCCCAAAATGGCCTCTTATCAACAGAAATGGCCATTTTTTTTGAAGGGGAACGACGGGTTTCAACCGTTTGCCGCGTAAAAGCCACCGTTTGCCGGTACGTCATTTGAAACGTTTCATCGCAATGGCTATAGTGTAGCCAGAAAGAAAAGCTGCGCCGGAGACAAGGTGTCAGTGGGATTGTTATTCCATTTGGAAGCATGACCGGGTCAGAGGCTCTAGGAGTCCTCTGGCTCGGTCTTTTTTGTGCAGCTATTCTTGAGGTCGATGCAGTGCACGGCAGCGGCCCTATGGATTGGGACCTAAGGAGAGGCGGTTTGCGATGGATGTTCTCGAGACCATCAAAGCCCTGGTCGGCGGCGACACGAACGTGAGCTCGGTGATCGAGCTTGACGGCGGCGTGCAGATTAGGGTCAAAGACGCAAGCGCCGTGAAGCTCAGCGAGATCTGCGCCCTAGCGGGCGTGGAGAGCGCCAAGCTCACGTCCTCGGTCCTCAAATGTACGTTTATCCACGGAAAGGGTAAGCACATGGGTCAGTACCATGAACTCGCCGGCGAGATCCTCAAAGGGGTCGGCGGTATCGAAAATATCAAGAACGTGCGCCACTGCATCACGAGGCTGCGTTTTACGCTCAAAGACGAGAAGATCGCCCAGGACGAGACGATCAGCAACCTTGACGGCGTCATCCAGGTCATGAAGGCCGGCGGCCAGTACCAGGTCGTTATCGGCGCTGCCGTGGACGATGTCTACGAGGAGCTCGTGAGCGAGTACAAGGTCCCGGGCGTGGGCACGGTCGCTGAGGACGATGCGGCCGAGGACGAGGACGAGAAGAGCCGCAACGTCTTTAACATGCTGATGGACACGGTGTCGGGCTGTATGGCGCCTACGCTTATGCCCCTCGCTGCCGCAGGTATGATCAAGGGCCTGCTCGCCCTCTGCATTGCCATGGGCTGGCTCACCGCCGATAGCGGTGCCTACATGATCTGGTACTCCATTGCCGACGGCTTCTTCTACTTCCTGCCCATCATCTTGGGCTACACTGCGGCCAAGAAGTTCGGCTGCAACGAGTTTCTGGGCATGGCGCTCGGCGCGGCGCTCGTGTATCCGGCCATGGTCAACCTGAGCTCCACGGTCGAGGTCGCAGGCACCATCCTCGAGGGCACCGCCTTCCAGATGAGCTACTACAACACCTTCTTCGGCATTCCCGTCATCTTCCCGGCGGCCGGCTACACTTCGAGCGTTATCCCCATCCTTATCGCCGTGTGGGCCGCCTCTAAGCTCGAGGGCGCGCTCAACAAGGCCGTCCCGCAGCTCATCCGCTCCATGGCCGTGCCGTTCCTCTGCTTTGCCATCATGGCTCCCGCGACCTACCTTGTGATCGGCCCCGTGGCCTCCATGATTTCGGGCGTCCTCACCCTCATCACCGAGACCCTCATCAACATCCCCGTCGTGGGCGGCGCTGTGGTCGGTCTCGTCGTGGGTGGTGCGTTCTCCACGCTCGTTATGTTCGGTCTGCACTGGGCCATCATCCCCATCATGCTCAA
>CAUCXP010000205.1 GCA_958446785.1 uncultured Collinsella sp.
CGAGATGTTGCCGGCCGATATGCCCGATGGCCTGGCCCGCCCGCCGTACGACACCAAGCGCAAGCCGTTCCTTGCCGATGGCATTTCCATCAAGGGCTGGAAGCTCGAGAGCCTGCCTTACCTCACCTGGGCGCCCGTCATTAAGCTACCGGCCGAGAAGGAGCTCATTCGTTCGCTCAAGAACCTGGCTAAGAAGTCCGATAGTGTCATCATCGCCACGGACTTCGATCGCGAGGGCGAGCTGATTGGCTCGGACGCCCTCAACAAGGTGCGTGAGGTGGCGCCCGACTTGCCGGTTGCCCGCGCCCAGTACTCTTCGTTTACCAAGGCTGAGATCACGCACGCCTTCGATAATCTCGTCTCCCTCGACCAGAACCTGGCCGACGCCGGCGAGAGCCGTCAGCACATCGACCTTATCTGGGGCGCGGTGCTCACGCGCTATCTGACGCTCGCCAAGTTTGGCGGCTTTGGCAACGTGCGCTCCGCCGGTCGCGTGCAGACACCGACGCTTGCCCTGGTGGTCGAGCGCGAGCGCGAGCGCATGGCGTTTGTGCCCGAGGACTATTGGCAGATCCGCGGCATGGGCGCCGCGCAGGGCGCTGCCGAGGATGACCGCTTTAAGATTGCGCACAAGACGGCACGTTTTACCGACAAGGATGCTGCCGAGACGGCGTACGGCCACGTCGACGGCGCTACGACGGCAACCGTCGCCGCGGTGACCAAGCGCTCCCGCAAGCAGCAGCCGCCCACGCCGTTTGCGACGACCTCGCTGCAGGCTGCCGCCGCGGCCGAGGGCATCTCACCTGCACGTACCATGCGCATCGCCGAGTCCCTCTACATGGCGGGCCTCATCAGCTATCCGCGTGTCGACAACACCGTGTACCCTGCGACGCTCGATCTGGGCGCCGTGGTGAGCGACCTGGCAAAGATCAACCCGGCGCTGGCGCCCGTGTGCAAAAAGGTACTCGCCGGCCCCATGAAGCCCACGCGCGGCAAAGTCGAGACCACCGACCACCCGCCCATCTACCCCACGGGCGAAGGCGATCCGTCCACGCTCGATGGCGGCCAGCGCAAGCTCTACGACCTCATCGCCCGCCGCTTCCTGGCGACGCTTATGGGTCCTGCGACCATCGAGAACACCAAGCTCGAGCTCGACGTCAACGGCGAGCCGTTCGTGGCCTCGGGCGACGTGCTCGTGACTCCGGGCTTCCGCGAGGCGTATCCGTACGGACTCAAGCGCGATGAGCAGATGCCGCCGCTGGAGCAGGGTGATACGGTCGACGTGTTCGACATGAAGCTCGAGGCCAAGCAGACCGAGCCGCCCGCGCGCTACAGCCAGGGCAAGCTCGTGCAGGAGATGGAGAAGCGCGGCCTGGGCACCAAGTCCACGCGCGCGAGCATCATCGAGCGCCTGTACGCCGTGCGCTACCTCAAAAACGATCCCGTGGAGCCGAGCCAGCTGGGTATTGCCATTATCGATGCACTGTCGCAGTTTGCCCCGCGCATCACGAGCCCCGATATGACCAGCGAGCTCGATGGCGATATGACCCGTGTGGAGCGCGGCGAGGATACCGAAGAGCATGTCGTGACGCACTCGCGCGCGCTGCTGGCCGGCGTGCTCGACGAGCTGCTCAAGCACACGCAGGAGCTGGGCGACGCCATCAGCGACGCCGTCACGGCCGATGCGCGCGTGGGTACCTGCCCCAAGTGCGGCAAGGACCTGGTTATGAAGACGAGCGCCAAGACCCGCGGCAGCTTTATCGGCTGCATGGGCTGGCCCGACTGCGATGTGACCTATCCGGTGCCGAGTGGCGTCAAGGTAAGCCCGCTCGAGGGCGAGGCGGCCGTGTGCCCCGAGTGCGGTGCGCCGCGCATTAAGTGCCAGCCGTTCCGCCAGAAGGCCTTCGAGATTTGCGTGAACCCCACGTGCCCCACCAACTACGAGCCCGACCTTAAGGTGGGCGAGTGCAAGGTGTGCGCCGAGGCAGGACGCCATGGCGACCTGATCGCACACAAGAGCGAGAAGAGCGGCAAGCGCTTTATCCGCTGCACCAACTATGACGATTGCGGCGTGAGCTATCCGCTGCCGGCACGCGGCAAGCTCGAGGCGACGGGCGAGACCTGCCCCGAGTGCGGCGCCCCCATCGTGGTGGTCAATACGGCGCGCGGTCCGTGGCGTATCTGCGTCAACATGGACTGCCCGACCAAGGAGAAAAAGCCCGCCCGCGGCCGCAAGACTGCGACCAAGGCGGGCACGGCGAAGAAAACCACGGCGGCCAAGAAGACGACGGCCAAGAAAGCCACTGCCGCCAAGAAGACGACCGCGAAGAAGTCGACTGCCAAGAAAGCAGCCGCCGACAAGTAACAGCGCAGCCGAAACATTGACCAAAACAAAAACGAGCGAGGACCCCGCGATCCTCGCTCGTTTTCTAGGCAGTCATTGGGGACGTTCTTTAATGACTAGTCGTTTGAGAACGTCGCATGCGACTAGTTCACTTCGACGGGCTTGGCGCCGGGATAGCGCTCCTCAAAGTCTAGGCGGTACTTATTGTCATTGGTGCCCGCCACGTTGTCGCGTGACAGCGGCGCCACGATCTCATTCTTATGGTCCGCGGGCTTTGCATACTTTAGGCTAATCTCCCAGGCATCGCAGATCGCGTCGATGCGGTGGTCTAGGTCGTCATACAGGGCAACGATGTCTTTCCAGGAGCTGTAGTTCTTAGAGTTCGTCGGGACGTCCAGGTCCTCGACGATGTCGTAATACTGCTCGATGGTGTCCTCCGTGCGCTCGGCGACGTCGGCGAGATTTTGACGGGTGGTTCGATCCTCTTCCAGATAGCTGCCGTTGAAGTTCTGCGCGCAGCCACGGACGTAGTTGTCGAGGTCTTCGAGCAAGTCGTAGTATTCGCTCAGTCGGCGGTAGAGATTCTGCTCGGAGAGCGTTGCTTCGCCGCCATCCTCGTCGTCATCGTCATCATCGTCGTACAGGCTGTTGGGATCGCCGAGAGGCTTTAGGTCATCGTCGTCGACGTCATGGTGCAGCTTAGCTATCTCGGCAGTCGTCTGCGTGGCGGCGTTGTCGAAAGGCTTGATCACAAAGAAAACGACCAGGGCGATGATGATCGCCACCAGCACAACGATAACGGCGATAAGCGGCCCGGTGCCGCTCTTTTTGGGAGCGGGGGTCTGTGGTGAAGTGAGCGCGTATGCGGGAGCCGGCTGCTGTTGGGGCGAGCCACTCGCGACGGGTATGCGCTGCGTGGTCTCGACGGTCGCGGGGCCTGCGGCGGGGTCGGGGCGATAGGCGAGGGGGTCGTCCGCCTTGGCTTGCGGCGTATCGAGGGAACCGGTCTGCTCAAAAGCGGGCTGGCTATCGCTCGCGGTTGTTTGCTCAACGGGTGCACCGCACGAGGTGCAGAACTTGGCATCATCTGCAAGAAGTTTGCCGCACGAGGCGCAATACCGAGACATTGCCACTCCTTTCGCCACATTTCAATGCAATACGACGATTATACCCACCGCCCAAATAAGCCGACAGTTAGGGACGTTCCTTTTCGGCCGGCAGTTTGGGAACGTCCCTAACTGCCGCCTAGTAGTCATTGGGGACGTTCTTAAACGACTAGTCATTTAAGAACGTCCCCAAACAAAAGTTATTGGGTTAGAAGATGTTGACGCAGCGAATGAAGGCATTGCTCCG
>CAUCXP010000206.1 GCA_958446785.1 uncultured Collinsella sp.
GCGAAGCCCAAGGTAAAAGCTATTGTTTGCGATAGGAAAATGCGGTGACGGTCGCGGCCTCTAGTGCTTGCCGCCGTGACTGTTGAGCCAGATATTGCGGCCCAGCATAAGTGCCAGCACCAGCGCGCTCACGTAGCCCAAAAAGCCAATGACCGGAATGCCGAACACAACCGGCTCGATGCGCGCGTAGTACACCACCGACGAACCGATAAACAGGCCGGCGATCACAATAGCCATCGACATGCGGTCGATAATCCCACCTAGCTGTCGCAGCGCCTTATCGCTGCTCATGATCTGCGTGTTCACCTTAAGCTGGCCGCGCGTGAGCATACGCGAAGCCAAGCCCAGATACTCGGCCGCCTCGAGCGAGCCCTTCGCCGCGCGATAGCTGCTCGCGGCAAGATCGCGTCCCATGTCGCGCACGCGCGCATAGGTGCTTTTTTCGTTTTTGATGTGCGCCTGGATAATCTGAATCATGTTGACGTTGGGCATATACTCGGTCAGCAAACCCTCAAGCGTCACCATGCCGCGCGCGAACATCGTCACCACGCTCGGCAGCTCAACGTCGTTTTTGCGCGCCAGGTTTAACAGCGAGGTCAAAAACTCGCCGATATCCAGATCCTTCAGGTCAAGGCCCGCAAAGTCAGCCACGATAAAGTCCAAATCGGACAAAAAGGCCGAATGATCGAGCTCAGCCGAGTCGCCACGCGTCACGGCGAAGCGCATGAGCGAATCCTTAAGCTTGGGCACGTCGCCCTCGGCCACGGCGAAAATCATGTCCTTGACGATACCGCGATCGTGACTCGACATGCGTCCGACCATGCCCAAGTCGATAAAGTAAACGATGCCGTCCTTGAGAATGATGTTTCCCGCATGCGGGTCGGCATGGAAAAAGCCGTCATCGAGCACCTGCGTCGAGTAGTCCTCGACGATTGCGGCACCGATCTTTTCCAAGTCATAGCCCTCGGCCACCAAGCGTTCAGGATCGGCGATCGAAATGCCGTCGACGTAGTCCATAACCACCACGTGCTCGGTGCACAGGTCCAGATAGGATTTAGGGCACGTCACGCCATGAACACTCTTATGGAACTCGTAGAAGTCGTTGAGGTTTTTGGCCTCGGCCAAAAAGTTGGTCTCCTCGCGAAACGAGGTCCACAACTCCTCGACTACGCCGTGCAGGTCAACGAATTGATCGGTGTTGACGAACTTGGAAACGATACGCACCACCGAGCGGATGATATCGATGTCCTGCGCCATAACCTGCTGCGCACCGGGGCGCTGCACCTTGACGGCCACGTCCTCGCCCGTCACCAGACGAGCGCGGTGCACTTGCGCGAGCGACGCGCTACCGAGCGGATTGGGGTCGATCGCGTCGAACATCTCCCCCAGGCGCAGGCCGTATTCTTCTTCCAGACAACTGAGTACGACCTCGTACGGCACCGGCTCCACGTCGGAGCGCAGACGACGCAGCTCGTCGCAAAAGCGTTGCGGCAGAATCTCGGACCGGTTGGCCAGAATCTGCCCCATCTTGACGAACATGGGGCCGAGTTCCTCGAGCAGGCGGCGCAAACGAACCGGCGTGAGGTTATCCCACACACGGTACTTTTTGACCAGGCGAACAATCTGCCCGATGCGTTCGCGACGACCCGCCGGCGTGAGCTGGTATTCCTCGTCCGGCGCCATCGCGTCGGGCTCCTCGGGGACCATATCGACAGCGCGCGGCTTCTTGCGAGCGCCCGAGACGGCGGCATCGACCTCATCGACAACCGCCGCCTCGTCACCCAAGGGATCTAGATTGTTGTAATCGGTGGTGGAATCTGCCATCTGCGCTGCTACTCGGCCTCTTCGGTATCCTTCGCATCGTCGGGCTCAACGGACTCGACGGGCACCGAGGTCACGTTGTCCTCGACCGAATCGACGATGTCGCGCACATGGGCCAGGAAGGCCGTGCGCTCGGGGGCTGTCATGACGCGGACGCGAGCCAGAATGAGCTCGTCGAGCACGCGCTGGGCCGCGGTCTCGCCCTGCATGCCCAAGCGCTCGGTCAGATCGGAGATGGTACCGCCGGCCTGTTCGAACATGTCGGACACACTGCGGGCGATACCGGGGGCGCCTGCGTCCTTGCGCACCTGCTCGCCCTTGGTGTTAAGGTCGTCGAGAACCTTCTTGCTGCCCTCGACGGCAACGGCGGCGGCGCCGAAGCCCACGTTGATGGCGCCGTTAACAAGCTGATCGAGTTTCATAACCATGGTTGTCTCCAATCACAAACAACTGCATTGGCGTTCTTGTACCCAAGATTGAGTGAAAGCGACAAAGCGTTTAAGCGCTATTCGATCGACGGGAAATCCCTATCTCACGTTGTCGTTCATCGCGAAAGAGTTCTTCATGGCGCAGCTCGTGGTGTAGAGCACCTTGCCCAACAGGGCATCGGTCTCCACGCGCACGAGCTCGGCAAACTCCTCGTTGGCGCGTGCAAGCTCGGCAGGCACCTCGGCCTCGGGCAGAACGGCTACGGCAGCGTCGACGTCATGAATCTGCTTGTGGCCCATGCCGCCGACCTTCTCCTGATAATCCTCGACTGCGCGGCCGCACTCATGGAAGCGGACGTCGGCCAGCGCGCCGATCAGGCGGTTGGCCCAGTAGAAGTTTTCGGACGTCACGCGAGCCTGCGTGTCGGCAAAGTACTCGGGCATGGTCTCGACGTTGGCGTACAGCGGAACCAGCGCGTTAAACGAGTTGGAGCCAAAGGCCATCCACTGCACGGCGCGGTAGGCCGGATGCGCATAGGGGCGCAGCTGCAGCACAGCGAGCTGGCTGTTGCGGTTGATGCCGATGGGGCGATAGGCGCCACGCGTGGCGGGCGTGCCCTTGCTGCCGTAGCAGTCGTACTCCGTGCCCTGGTAGTGGCTCGAGAGTACGTACTTGATGTCCTCGATGGTCACCTTGCGCTCGGGCACGCGGCTCCAGGGAATATCGTCGCTCTCGGGCGTGTAGTCGGCCTCGGGACCGTCCCACACATCGCTGGGGTTAAGGCAGCGCTGCATATACCAGGCGCGCGGCGTGTTGTAGACGTGGTCGCTGTCGCTGTGCGAGCCAAAGGCCTCGCGCGGGTTGAAGACCGCGGCCGGACCGTCGCCCTCGACGTCCAGCGTCAGGTCCAGATGCCACTCGGCCATCCAAGCGCGCAGGTCGGCGGAGCACATGTGATCGGCCTGGGCGCCCTCGGCGTCATCCAGGTCAAAGCTGTCGATACCCAGCTGGTTGGGCATGGTCACATAGGCGTCGTCAGGCACGCGCTTGGCGATCCAGTGGTGACCGCCGATGGTCTCGAGCCACCAGATCTCGTCCACGTCGCTAAAGGCGATGCCGTTGTTCTCGTAGGTGCCATAACGCTCGAGCAGGTCACCCAGAATGCGTACGCCGTCGCGGGCGGATTTGGCATATGGCAGCACCAGGGTCACCATGTCCTCCTCGCCCAGACCGCCGGGCTGCGCCGGAACATAGCCGTCCTCGTCCTCGTTGCCCTTGGCGGGCACGTAGTCGACGAGCGGGTCGGCGCCGCGAACGCGCTCGTTGGTGGTGAGCGTCTCGGTTGCGGACATGCCCACATTGAGCTCGTTGAAACCGGCCTCGGCCCAGATGCCGTGGCCCGGGACAACATCGGGGACGCTCGTGTAGCGCATGGGGTTATC
>CAUCXP010000207.1 GCA_958446785.1 uncultured Collinsella sp.
ATGATCATGTCGCTAAAGTACGTAAACGGGCACTTTTGCGAGTAGGCAAAACCGTAGGTCGACTTGATGAGCGGACACAGGTTTGCCGGCAGCACCTTCTCGGCCTCGGGAATCACCTCGTCGGACGTACCGCACAGAGCCACGCTCGAGGCGCCCGCGGCATCGATAATCTCGAGCGGCGTATAGCTGCACAAAAAGCCGACCAGGCGATTACCCGCCTGCTTGTAATCCTTAACGCGAATAAACGCCGCCTTGCGTTGTTCGTTAAACTCCTCAAACGTGCTGGGCAACGGCTGCTCAATACTTTCCGACATATAACTCCTAAACCTTTTAACCAACCAAGGAAGCGGCTTTCCCAGGTGCCCGAGGTTGCCGTGAAAGAGACGCGCCGCGTACTTTCGCACGCAAGCGACGGTTTGAACGGCAAGATCGGGTGCCTGGGAAAGCCGCCGGGACGGATAGCCCTAAATGGTTTCCAAGAAGGCCTCGATCCTGGTTTGCAGTTGGCCTGCATCCTCACCGGCGTAGTCGGTCGTGATGTGCATAAACGGAATGCCGGCTTCCTCGGCGGCCTTCTCCACGGCAAACGACTCCATCTCATAGAGCGTGCAGAACTGCAGGGCCACGTCGACGATGCCGTCGGCATGCAGGTCCTTGGCCATCTGGACAATGTCCTTCATACGCTGGTCGTTGGGCGTAAAGACGGCGCAGTTGATCTTAAAGTAGCGCTCGGCGATGGCATCGAGCATCTCGTCCACCGTCTCACCGGACTCGTCGACCAGGTCCTTGTAGTAGCGCGAGCCCGTGCAGGACTCCTCGCCTACCACAACGCCGCCGGCTTTCTCGATGAGGTTGAACAGCTTCCAGTTGGGCACGGCCATGGGCGTGCCGGTGTACAGAATGCGCTTGGTCCCCTTGGGCGCCACGCCCTCGCCGGCCTCGACACGCTGCTCGCACTCATCCGCCATATCGTTAATGGCTCCGGTCAGACGTGGCGTGTCGTCCATAAAGGCGGCCTGAACGGTCAGCAGGCTGTCCAGACCGCTGATGGGCGCTGGGTCGGCAGCGCGCGTGGCAGCGAGGCGCTGCAGGGCGCGACGCTTCTCATTGACGGCGTGGATGGCGGCCTTCAGACGCTCGGGCGTAATCGTGACGCCGCACTCTTCCTCGATCTTGGCGGCGAGCTTCTTGACCTCGGCCTTCCAGGTCACAAGCGTCGACTCATCGTGTACGTTGGGAATATCCATGACGTACATGTTCTTTTGCGTGGCAAAAAACTCGTAGGCTTTCTTCTTGCCATCGCAGGTGTTCTCGCCTACCACCAAGTCACTCGACTCAATGTAGGGGCAGACCTCGCCCAGCTTAAAGCCGGCAAAGCTCTTGATAAGCGGGCAGGTGTTGCGCGGCAGATGCTCCTCGACCTTATCGGTTGCCCAATCGGCACCCGAGCACAGGCCCACGGGAATGCCGTCGCAGGCGAGCACAATCTCCTCGGGCACGTACACGCAGAACGAACCGACGATCTTGGTGGCCTCGCCGGCCTCCTTCTTGTCGAGCATCTCCTTAATACGGCCGCTGTGGATGTTGGTAGCCACAAAGTCCAGGTAGGACGTGGACTTGGGGCGATTGTTCTGCGTCAAGAACATATCGCCGTACATCTGGCCCACGGCGCCCAGCAGCATGTCGTGGTCGGCAAGATTCATGCCGAGGCTCTCCCACATCGGATGGAAATCAAATTCTTCAGCCATGACGGTTCCCCTCTCGAACCAAAAACGGATAACAGCGGTATCGATGCACGACGGGCGGCGATTGCCCTGCCGTGCTCAAACCCGGAATTTTGGGGAACCTGCTTTGCGGTTGACTATTTAGTTGTGCGTCGTCTCTCCCGGAGCCGTGAACACACCTGCTCATATGCGGCTCCGAGCGATATATAGGGCACGCGCGGCAACGCGGCAAATGTATGTCGTCTGCGGCATGTGCGCACCCTCCTTTACAAGTTAAGATCAACTATATCAACGGTCATCGACCATGCGAACACCGTTGACATTCGTACGACAGCGTTGTGTGCCACCGTTAATAAATTATTATCCTGATTGATAAGAGTTTGTCATCTCTCATTCGACGAACGGCAAAAACAAAGCCGCCGAGGCTTATATCCCCGACGGCATTACCCGGCGCTATCGACAAACCAAATGAATCCTGCTCGCATCAAAATGCATGCGCAAGGTCTCCCCCGCCTGCGGCAACTCCTCTACAGGCACGCCCACCTTGTTGACCTTCCACTGCAGGCGAGTCGGCGCATCGATGCGCGGCGCATCCAACAGCACCAGGCGCTCAAAACGCGAATCGCTCACGCGCGCCACGTGCAGGTCGTAGCTGTTGCGACCCCGCTCAGCGCGATTGTCAACATGGAAGTAGCTTGCGCGAATGCCCAGGTACGCCACATTATCGGGAACCTCGCGACCCACGTTAAAGGTCATGCCCCAGTCGAGGGCTTTAACTTCTTCGTCGCCGATCTTGCGCGCCCGGCTTGTGTTCTTGCAGCCCGTCAGGCGCAGTGCAGCCAGGGTTTGCGGCCGGCGGACCACGTCCTCGACGGAGTCGATCTCCTCCACATGCCCGTTATGCATCACACAGATGCGCTCACACAGGCGGCACGCCTCGTCGATGTCGTGACTCACGTAGAGCACGGTGCGGTTGCACACGTCGAACAGGTCGAGCATGTTCTGCTCGAGTGCGCTCTTAAGGTAAGCATCGAGTGCGCTCATGGGCTCGTCGAACATAAAGATGCCCGGGTGCGCCGCCACCATGCGCGCAAGCGCCACGCGTTGCTGCTGACCGCCCGAGAGGCGCGCGGGATAGCGGTCGACAAAATCGGCCAGACCGAAAATGCCCAGATAGCGCTCGGCGAGCTTTTTGCGCGCGGCGGCGTCACCCGCGTCCTTTACACCGGCGCACACGTTATCAGCCACCGTCATGTTGGGAAACAGCTGATAGTTTTGGAACAGCAAGGCACACTTGCGCTCCTGGGGCGACAGGTTGATACCCGCCGCCGAATCAAAAAAGGTCACGCCATTGACAACGATCTTGCCCTCGTCGGGCGTCTCCACACCGGCAATGCAGCGCAGCGTACAGCTCTTGCCACAACCCGAGGCGCCCAGCAGCGCCACGCGCTCCTCGCCGGCCTCAAGCTGCATGTCGAGAGTGAACCCCGGATAGCGCTTTTTGATATCCAGAACAAGCGACATGGCTTATCGACCTCCCTTTGCAACCGTGTCATCGCGCATAAGCTCGGCCAGCGCCTCGCGATCGATACGCAGTGCATCGCCGCCGACTGGGTCGAGCGAATCGGTCTGGCCGCCCAGCTGCTTGGCCTGCTTGCGCTCCGCGCGGGACAGGCCGCGCTCACGGTACTTTTGCGAATGCGCCGTGTACATATTGATGAACAGAATGACCAGGAAGCTGAACACGATTACGACGATGACCCAAAAGAGCGCCACCGACGTGTTGCCGCCCATCCACTCAAAGTAGATGGCGATGGGAATGGTCTGCGTAATGCCGGCATAGTTGCCCGCAAAGAACAGCGTGCAGCCAAACTCTCCCATGGCGCGGGCAAAGGCGAGGACCGTACCGGCGGCAATCGAGGGCCAGCCAAGCGGCATCATAAGCTTGGTAAAGA
>CAUCXP010000208.1 GCA_958446785.1 uncultured Collinsella sp.
GTCGCCCAGCGCCGCCACGGCACTCGCGCGCTCGTAACCACTCGTGTTGTAGACGATCGGGATGACCAGCCCGCGCGTCCGTGCCGCGGCAATCGCGGCAGGCAACAGGTGCGCATAGTGCGTCGCAGTCACCAAATTGATGTTGTTGGCACCCTGGTCCTGCAGTTCCAGCATAATCTCGACCAGGCGCTCAGGCGAAATCTCAAGGCCAAAATTGCCCGTCGAGATCTCGTGGTTTTGGCAGTAGATACATTTGAGCGAACAGCCGCTAAAGAAAATCGTACCCGAGCCGGCCTCGCCCGAAATGGGCGGCTCCTCCCACATATGGAGCGCCGCGCGGGCGACCTTAAGCGTGTTGTCGGCGCCGCACACGCCACGCGCGCCCTCGTCGCGCGCCGCACCGCAACGGCGCGGACACAAATGGCAGGCGGGCGAAAAAAGTTCGGTCAACGACGTCGGCATAAAAACATGCTCCAAAACAATGATTCAGCAGCTCAAACGTAAAGGGACCAACCGCACAGACGGCTCGAGCCCAAGGCGCCGTAATCGTCCGACACGTTTTTTATAATGTCAAGACTGGAATCGACAAAGTGCCGCTTTATGATGTAGGTATTCCGCCCCCCGCGGAGCAACTGGGTGAACCGTCGCGTTTATTTAGGGAGCCCACACAGTCGTACCTAGTACAGGTATCCTTCGTTGTTAAGGACGCTGGAACAGTCGATGAGGGCACCCACCTGTTTTAGGTGGGTTCATTTTCGTAACGTGGGGGGTGGTTTTTATTTGCCGAAAACCACCATTACAGCCCATATGGATCCCCGCCGGTATCCCAACAATCCATCGACAACTTCCCAATATCTGGTAAGCGCGTGATTATCGCTGCGTGCAATTCCATGCACCCCCCTTGGTCGAGTATCATGGTTCGGCTATGCCCTTTGCGCTTAGCAACCTTTGACCTTTTCCTTCGACGCTTGGCGGTTTTTAGATTCATGGCTTCATCCCCGAGCTACATACCGTATCTATGCGTGGCAGCGGCGGCCTTTATCACGACCTTCCTCACGGTGCCCCTGGTCAAGCGCTTGGCAATTAAGCTCGACGCCGTCGACTATCCTTCTAAGCGCCGCATCAACACCAAGCCCATCCCGCGTTTGGGCGGAACGGCGGTGTTTTTGGGCCTGGTCGTTGCCTGTATTGTGCAAATCCTAGGCACCTGGTACCTGGGTTGGCCGCCCGTTTTGGTGCCCCACCCCCGTCTGCACATCAGCTACCCCATACTTGCGCTTTCTTTTACCGTCATCTTTGCGACCGGCGCTATCGACGACGTCTTCCAGCTCAAGCCCAAGCAAAAGCTAGCCGGACAGGTCCTCGCCGCGCTTATCGCCTGTATCGGCGGCCTGCGGATCGGCGTCATCGTCAACCCGTTTGCCCCCGGCGAGATCATGCTCGGATGGCTCGCCTACCCCATCACCGTGATCTATCTGGTGGCATTCACCAACATCATTAACCTCATCGACGGCCTCGACGGCTTGGCCACGGGCATCTGCGGCATCGCGTCGTTCACCATGTTTTCGATGGCCGTTCTCTCGGGCCGCATCGACGCCGCCGCGCTCTCCATTGCGCTCTTTGGCGCTTGCCTGGCCTTTTTGCGCTACAACTTCAACCCCGCAAGCATCTTCTTGGGCGACTCGGGGTCGTTGCTTCTGGGCTTTGCACTGGGCTCCATCTCGCTGCTCAACGTGAGCCGCACCGCCGCGCTCACCTCGCTTATCATCCCGCTCATCGTTGCCGGCGTGCCCATCATCGACACGTTTAGCGCCATCGTGCGCCGCAAGCGCGCCCACATTAGCATCGGGCAGGCCGACAAGGGCCACATCCACCACCGCCTGATCCAAGAGGGCTACAACCAAAAGCAGGCAGTGCTCCTCATCTACGCCTGGTGCATCATGCTTTCGGCCGGCGCCGCCGCGATTAACCAGGTCGAGGTGCCCATGCGCGTGCTCATCTTTACCGTGCTCGCCATTGGCTCGGCGGCCTTTGCCAAGCACCTGCACCTGTTTGAGCCCGTGCTGCGCCACCATTACAACAAGCGCACGCACGAGGACGAGCTCGTCACCCCCGACGATCCCGCCTTTAAGCAGGAGGAGCAGGCGGCAGAAGAACGCAGGGAGGAGCGCCACCACAGGCGCTAGGGTAAGCTGCCGAGGATGCGCCCAGGCGCCGCCGGCCAAACGCGCAGCCACGCCGCGCCCATCGCACATGCCGCCGCTCTCCCGCCCCTCGCGTACTTACGCCCCGACCCTCCAATAAACGCGTTATCATCTTGACCCATGAACATACGTTAGGAGCAATCATGCCAAACGAGAACAGCTACGAAGTCGCGCTGCAAAAGAGCAACGCCATTCGCGAGGGCCTGGCCAAAACGCCCGAGAAGTTCACCATGCTCACCGGCGACCGCCCCACCGGCCGTCTGCACCTGGGTCACTACTTCGGCACCCTCAAGGGCCGTGTTGAGCTGCAGAACATGGGCGCCAAGACCAACGTGCTCATCGCCGACTACCAAGTCATCACTGACCGCGATACGACCGAGCACATCCAGGACAACGTGTACAACATGGTCATGGACTACCTTGCCTGCGGCATCGACCCCGACAAGACCATGATCTACGCGCACTCCGCCGTACCCGCCGCAAACCAGCTCATGCTGCCGTTCCTGTCGCTGGTCTCCGAGGCCGAGCTGGCGCGCAACCCCACGGTCAAGGCCGAGATGGAGGCCTCGGGCCACGAGCTCACCGGCCTTCTGCTCACCTACCCGGTGCACCAGGCCTGCGACATCCTGTTCTGCAAGGGCAATGTGGTGCCCGTCGGTCGCGACCAGCTGCCGCACATCGAGCTCACCCGCACCATCGCCCGCCGCTTTAACAACCGTTACGGCAAGGTGTTCCCCGAGGTCGACGCGCTGCTGTCCGAGACCCCGCTGCTGCCCGGCCTGGACGGTCGCAAGATGAGCAAGAGCTACGGCAACGCCATCAATATTTCGATGACCGCCGAGGAGACGGCCAAACGCATCAAGAAGAGCCAGACCGACTCTGAGCGCATGATCACGTTCGATCCCGAGAACCGCCCCGGCGTGTCCGGCCTGCTTTCAACCGCCGCCATCTGCACTGGCCGTTCCGAGGTCGAGATTGCCGAGGAGATTGGCATGGGCGGCTCCGGCCAGCTCAAGAAGTACGTGACCGAGGCCGTCAACGAGTACTTCGCGCCGATCCGCGAGCGTCGTCAGCGCTATGAGAACGATCTGGACTATGTGAAGGACGTGCTGCACGAGGGCAACCGTCGCGCCAACGAGATTGCCGAGCAGACCCTGGCCGAGGTTCAGGACGCCATGGGCATGGTGTACTAGGCAAAGCGCCTTCGCACAACATAGACGGTGAGGCTGAATCCTCACCGAAACAGGAACAGGCCCGCTGGCAGATAGTTGCCAGCGGGCCTGTTCCCGAAGTACACCGTTGAATCGCACAGAGGGGAGGAATGCGAATCAAACTCAACAGGGCAGGCTTTTTCATCGCCTATTGCCTGCTCCGTTGCTGAAAACAATATAGTTCACCATGGTTTACTTTGCTGCGCTGTTTTCTTTCAGAAGATTTCATTTTTCCTGCCATGCATTCTTTCTCTGTGGAC
>CAUCXP010000209.1 GCA_958446785.1 uncultured Collinsella sp.
TCCTGGAACACATAACCCACGCGCTCCGCCGATGCCCGCACGTCCATGTCGGCGACGGGCTCGCCCAGCACGCGCAGCTCGCCGGAGCGCGTACCCGCCGGAGCGATCTCGGGCTTGAGCAGCGACAGCAGCGTCGATTTGCCCGACCCGGTACCGCCAACAAGCAGCGCAAACGCACCTTGGGAAACACGCCAATCAAGTCCCTCGAGCACCGGTGCCTCGGCCCCGGGATAGGCAAAACTAAGGCCTCGCACCTCAATCGCCGGCGCGGCCGAGCCATATGCCACACCCGCCGCCGAGCTCCTATCAAACCGAGCCATCAGCCAAACCTCTTCTCATCAATCGCATGCAACGCGCAAGGCAGCACCATCCAGGCAGCGTACACGACATAGCCCGGCCACGGCGCCGGCACCGAGAGCTGCGGATAAAACGAATACTGCGTCGTCGCGGTCCACGCCACTGCCGCCGTGGCCACGCCAAACAACGCAAGCCCAACCAGCGCGGCAACGTCGCTGCGCCCCAGTCGATACCGCGCATACGTCGTACGACGCGTCGCGGCACCCCACCCGCGCGAGCGCATCGCGTCCGCGCGCTCCAGCGAATCTTCCATGCCCCAGCCCATCAACACACTCGATGCCCGCAAACGCGAACGCACGGGGTCGGCCGGCGCGCTGCCCGGCACATCAATCGCATCCTGCACCGCCGGCACCGTACGACCGCGGCGCAAAAACTGCGGGATAAGCCTCATGCACATCGAGATCATGAGCGCAATCACCGGCGCGGCATTGCCCAGCAGCGCGAGTACCTTGTCGTATTCGAGCATCGATGCCGCCGCCTCAAACCACAACACGCTCGCCACAAACAGCCCGCCCATGCACAGGCCGTATACCATGCTCTCCAGATACACCGCGCGCATGCCAATACGGAACAGCTCCGTCGAACCCGAGGCGCTAAACAGCGGATTGAGCAGCGCGACGATCAAAATCACCGGCAGCTGCCAGCGGAGCGCGCCCAGCGTGCGGGCAGCCCCACGCGTCGCAAATCCATACGCCAGCCCGCCTGCGAGCGACAGCGCGATCAGTACCGGCTGCATCGAGAACATAGTGAGCCCCAGCGTCAGCACTATATAGAGTGCCGGCACAGCCGGATGCGACATCGAGAATGCCGCGACGGGCCCGCCGACAAACTCCTCTCGTATGTTATCCACGGGCACCCCCGTTCCCTCGCTCAAACAACAGCTCCGCAGCACCGCCAACGCCGCACGCACGCAGTGCAAACGCCGCACCGCCGGCCCAAGCATCAGCTGCCGCGAACCAATCGTTACGCGCTCATCATATGCCTGCGGTATCATATTGCGCCGTGTATCGTTTCCAAACACACGTCTCTAATAACGTAACAGGAGATCACATGGACGCAACCGCAATTATCCTCGCCGCCGGCGAGGGCACCCGCATGAAGTCGAACCACTGCAAGGTTTCGCACAAGATCCTGGGCAAGCCCATGGTTCAGTGGATCGTCGACGCCACCATCAAGGCCGGCTGCAGCCGCGTCGTGGTCGTCATCGGCAGCCACGCCGACGAGATGCGCGCCCTCATCGATGGCGCCTACGCCAACAGCGCCACCAAGGTCGAGTGCGTCGAGCAGACCGAGCGCCTGGGCACCGGCCATGCCGTCAAGGTCGCGCTCGAGGCCTGCGGCATCACGCAAGGCCCCGTCGTCGTGCTCAACGGCGACCTGCCGCTCATCACCGCCGACACCGTCGCCAAGTTCGCGCAGACCGTCGCCACCGGCGAGCTCGCCTGCACCGTCATGACCATGACCCCGCCCGATCCTTTTGGCTACGGCCGCATCAAGCTGGGCGCCGATGGTCAGATCGAGCGCATCATCGAGCAGAAGGACTGCACGCCCGAGCAGGCCGCCACGCTGCTGGAGTGCAACGCCGGCTGCTACGCATTTGACGGCACGCAGCTCGCCGCCCACATCAACGAGATCGGCAACGACAACGCGCAATCCGAGTACTACCTGCCCGACATGCTCGAGATCCTCAAAGGCCACGGCCAGGCTGTCTCCATCTTCCACTGCGACGACTACCGCGACGGCCTGGGCGTCAACAGCCGCATCCAGCTCGCACAGCTCACCGCCATCGCGCGCGACCGCATCAACGAGCACTGGATGGCCGAGGGCGTTACCTTCATCGACCCCACGCAGGCCTGGATCGGCCCCGATGCCGTTATCGGCCGCGATACCGTCGTGTGGCCGCAGACGCACCTGATCGGCCACGTCACCGTGGGCGAGGAGTGCCAGCTCGGCCCCAACAGCCGCCTCACCGACACCACCGTCGGCAGCGGCTGCGTCATCGACGAGACCATCGCCATCGAGGCCGTCATCGAGAACGGCGTCGATTGCGGCCCGCGCGCCTACCTGCGCCCGGGCACCCACATGCTCGACGGCTCCAAGGCCGGCACGCACGTGGAGATCAAGAAGTCCACGATCGGCGAGGGCTCAAAGGTACCGCACCTGTCCTACATCGGCGACACCACCATGGGCTCCGGCGTCAACGTGGGCGCGGGCTCCATCACCTGCAACTACGATGGCGTGCACAAGCACAAGACCGTCATCGGCAAGGACGCCTTCATTGGCTCCGACACCATGATGGTCGCGCCCGCCCAGATCGGCGACGGCGCGCTCGTGGCCGCTGGCTCCGTCATCACCGAGCCGGTCCCGGCAGACGCGCTCGGTCTGGGCCGCGCCCGTCAGGTAAATATTGAGGGCTGGGCCGCCGATTACCGCCGCCGCCTGCACGAGGACGACGAGGTATAACGTTTTACCAAGCACAAAAGGAGCTGCTCCATGGGGGCGGCTCCTTTTTCTATCGTGACCTGCGCAACCGGATGAGTGGTCGGTTCGTGTCCGTTGGCGGTAAAGACGTTATCAGGACCCGATAAACCCCGCCGCGCGGTTACAATGCAACAAGGCATCTATATGGCATTCGATGTATAAAGGAGAAGGGTAATGCCGATTAATGATCCCGAGAAGTCGGAGAATATGCGCAAGTCCATCCGCGTGTATTCCGGTTCCTCCAACCGTCCCCTCGCTCAGAAGATTGCTGAGTACCTTGGGGTCGAGCTTTCGGGCCTTACGCTAAAGCAGTTCGCCAATGGTGAGATTTACGCCCGCTACGACGAGACCGTCCGCGGCGCCGACGTCTTCCTGATTCAGTCCGTGGCCGGCGGCAACGTCAACGACATGCTCATGGAGCTGCTCATCGCCACCGACGCTGCCAAGCGCGCATCCGCCCGCTCCATCACCGCCGTTATCACCCACTACGGCTATGCCCGCCAGGACCGCAAGGCCGGCCCGCGCGAGCCCATCACCGCCCGCCTCGTCGCCAACCTGCTCGAGCGCGCCGGCGTCAACCGCATTATCACCCTCGACCTGCACCAGGGCCAGATCCAGGGCTTCTTCGATATCCCGGTTAACCACCTGTCCGCACTGCCGCTGTTTGGCCAGTACTACAACGACATGCACTTCGACACCGACAACCTGGTTGTCGTCTCCCCCGACGTGGGTCGCGCCAAGGCCGCCAAGAAGCTGTCCGACATGCTCGGCTGCGACCTGGCCATCGCCCACAAGGGCCGTCCGCGCCACAACGCCGC
>CAUCXP010000210.1 GCA_958446785.1 uncultured Collinsella sp.
TTGCTCTTGGCGAACTCGGACTTAAAGATGGGACGGATACGGCGGCCCCCAAAGAACAGCGCCGTCTCCACGGCCAAGAGCTCAGCCATCGAGGTGTGGTTGCAGATGACCACGCTGCCGCGGCCTTCCTGGCGCTCAAACAGCAAGTCAGCGTCCTCGACCTTCCAGCGCCACATGAGCTTGGAGAAGGCCCAAAGGATGGCCATGACTACGACGACAGTGCCGCGGATGAGCGCCGGAAACTCGTCATAGGGGGCGTTGTAATAGTCCTCGGGCGTCTGCTTAAACAGGCGCATGGGCTACCTCCTTTGGTTGATGAGGCCCTCGATAATGCGGACGACCTCGTCGATGGTATGGGCGGTGGAGTCGACGTGCACGGCGTCCTCGGCGGGCACGAGCGGGGCGACCTCGCGGCTGCTGTCGAGCTTGTCGCGCTGCTTAAGGGCGTCGAGGGTCTCGTCGACCTCAGCCTCGAGCTGCTCGGACGTGAGCGGCTGGGCATCGTTTTGGTGGCGCTGAAGCACGCGGCGGCGGGCGCGCTCGCGCGGGTCGGCTGTCAGGAAGATCTTGACCTGCGCGTTGGGGAACACGACGGTGCCGATGTCGCGACCCTCGGCCACGATATCGCGGTCCTCGGCGGCGCGGCGCTGGTGGATGAGCATGGCGGCGCGCACGCCCGGATAGGCCGATACCTTGGACACGTTGGCGTCGACCTGCGGGGTGCGGATGGCGGCCGAAGCGTCCTGGCCGTCAATGGTCAGGCGCGTGTCCTCGCCGGTACCGTTGGTAAAGCGAATCTCGATTTGCTCGGCGAGGGCGTCGATAGCCGCCTCGTCGTCCAGATCGATGCCGCGGTCGAGCGCGGCGAAGGTGACGGCGCGATACATGGCGCCCGTGTCGAGCTTATTAAAGCCCAGCTGGCGGGCGATCTCCTTGGCGATGGTGGACTTGCCGGAACCGGCGGGGCCGTCGATGGCGACGATCATGCAATGCTTCCTTTCGATGGTTGACGTGCTGGTATGGTTCGCGGGTGCTGGGGCGCGGCGGGTTGCCTAGCCTGTGTAGCGCTCGCGGTAGGTGTTGCGCTTGGGTGCGGAGCCGTGGCTGCCGTGGTGACGCGTGCGGGTCGCGGCGTTGGTCGCCGCCGCGCCGGCGCGCTTGCCGACGGCCTGCTTGGGCGGGATGCCACCGGCCTTGAGGATCTGCACCTCGCGGTCGGTGAGCTCGCGCCACGAGCCCTTGGCCACGCCCTCGAGCTCAAGGCCGGCAAAGTTGCAGCGGTGCAGGCGGATCACCGGATGGTGAATCTTGCTCAGCATGCGCTTGACCTGGTTCTTGCGCCCCTCGCGGATGATGACCTCCACGGCGGTGGTGCCGGGCTTGATGCCTTGGGGAGCTACGGCCTCGGCCTCGCGCGCGTTGATGACGCGGCAGATCGCCGGCTGGCACAGGCCGTCGTCGAGCTCGATGCCACGGCGGAGTGGGTCTAGATCGCGGTCGGACAGCTGGCCGTCAACGAGTGCCTGGTAGGTCTTGTAGACGTGCTTGCTGGGGTGCAGCAGGTCCTGCGACAGGTCGCCGTCGGTGGTAAAGAGCAAAAGGCCCGTGGTGTCGCGGTCCAGGCGGCCCACCGGGAAAAGTCCCGGAAAGCGGTCGCGGGGGACCAGGTCGGCCACGCAAGGGCGCTCCTGCGGATCGCTCATGGTGGTGAGGTAGCCGGTCGGCTTGTAGAGCATCAGGTACACGGCGCCCTGGTTGAGCTTGACGGGCATGCCGTCGACCTCGATATGGTCGCGGTCGACGTCGACCTTGGTACCTAGTTCGGTCGCGACCTGGCCGTTGACGGTCACGCGGCCGGCGGTCATCAGGTCCTCCGAGCCGCGGCGGCTCGCCACGCCCGCACGCGCCAAAAAGCGCTGCAGGCGCATGGTGTGCGGATAGACGGGCTGGGTGTCGGTTGCGGGTATTGCGTTGCCCATGGCGCGCGTCTCCCCTACTTCGTTAGTCCTCGTCATGCAAATCCTCCGAGGTCTCGTCGACGACCAGGGTCTCCAAGTTCTCGACTGCCTCAACATCTTCAACATCGGTATCGAGCAGTTCGCGCTCTTCGTCCAGGTCCTCAGCCTGCTCTTCGAGCGTGGACTGAATACTGCGGCCGCTCAGGCGCTCGCGGATAAACTGACGCGACTGTTCGTCGGGGGCAAACTGCTCCAGGTCGGGCAGGTCGCGGGTGGAGCGCAGACCGAACTTTTCCAAGAAGGCGTTGGTCGTGCCGTAGATAATGGCTTGACCGCGCTGGGGGTCGCGGCCGAGCTCGCGCACCAGGCCCTTGTCGACGAGCGACGCGATGACGCCGTCGGAATTGACGCCGCGGATGCCCTTGACCACCTCGCGCGTCACAGGCTGGTGGTATGCGATGACGGCCAGGGTTTCGAGCGCCGCTTGCGACAGCTTTTGCGTGTCCCAGCTCAACACATAGGCCTCGACTACGTCGTGGTAGGCGGGGTGCGTAAACAGGCGCCAGCCGCCGGCGACCTCGCGCAGCTGAAAGCCGCGGTTGGCCTCCTCGTACTCAACCTTGAGCTCGGCGAGCAGCGACGCGCATTCGCCGGGGGCGATATCCAGCGCACCTGCCAGCGCGGGCGCGCTCACCGGGTCGCTCGACACCAGTAGCAGCGCCTCGAGGGCGCCTTTGAGGCTGTTTGCCTCCAGCGTTGAAAGGGTTGACATGGTTGCGGCTCCTATTCGGTGAGCTCGGGGCCCTTGCCGGGCACGTATGCCTCGGCGCCCTCGACTCGGTTGATGCAGATGGTTCCGAAGATCTCGTCCTGGCTCAGCGTGAGCGAGCCGCGCTTGGCGAGCTCGAGCATGGCCAGGAAGGTGACGACGAGCTGCTCGGTGGTGGCGTCGCCGTCCAGCAGCTCACGGAAGGTGCAGGTTTGGTGTGCCATGGTAAAGCGATCGACCGAGGCCACGGTCAGGTCGAGCGGCACACGATGCGGCGCCACGTGCTCGGCTTCCAGCAAGAAGGTCTGTCGCTTGCCGTCAAGGTCGGCACAGATGACGGCCAGACCGCGTGGGGTGATGCCGGCCAGGTAGTCGGGCATGAGCCCCAGGAACTCGGGGTCGGGGCCGGCCACACGCGGGTGCATGCGGCTTTCGGCCTGCATGCGGGCACCGAGGGCCGCAGCCGCGCCTTTAAACTGCTTGTAGGCGATCAGGCGCTGGATCAGGACCTCGCGTAGGGCGTCCCCGTCGAGCGCGCTAAGTTCTTCGAGGTCATCGTCGATCTCGTCATCGTCATCGGCTTTGCGCGGGGCCTCTTGCGGCACCAACGAGGCGGCCTTGATGTCCAAAAGGGTTGCTGCGACCAGCAAAAAATCGCTCGCCACGTCCAGGTCCAGCGCTTCGATGCGCTCGGCCTCGGCAAGGTACTGCTCGGCCACCTCGCTGATGGAGATGGCGCCGATATCTACTTTTTGGCGGGTTACCAGCTGCAGCAGCAGGTCGAACGGTCCGCTGCTGCCGGCGAACAGAACGCCGACCTCGCTGCGGGGCGACCCGCAGAACGAGCAGCAATCGGTTTCTTTCGTAGTAGTCTTTTTCCCCAT
>CAUCXP010000211.1 GCA_958446785.1 uncultured Collinsella sp.
GGCCGTTCCATGCTGCGTATCGTAGGTAAAACGGGAATCGCCACGACGCATGATGACCAGCGCGACCACGATGGCCACGACCAGCACGATACCGGCGATAATAACCGTCAACTGGGAAGACATCTACGGGCCTCCCCTATTTGAGCTTGCGGGTCTTGGGCTTAAAGCGCATACCCGTCTGGCGTCCGCCACGTGCGGAGAATCCATAGCCGGACTGTGGCACGACGCCGGACATCAAAATCGGAATGGCAACCAGACCCGTCAGGATCGAGGACGGCAGCGCATGGCCGAAGATCGCCACGACAAAGCTCGTCTCCAAACCCATAAACAGCAAGATGATGCTGTAGATCACATTAATGACGAGCGCGAAGGCGCCCACAGTGACGCCGCGCGCACTCGGGGTACCGCCCGTCTGACCGACGGCGCTGTGCACCAGGGCAAAAGAACCCACGGTCAGCAGGAGCGACATAACGCCCACCGGCACGGCAGCGGACAGGTCATAAAACAAGCCGCTGCAAAAACCGCACGCGACGGCACGGGTCGGGTCGCCCGAGAACACGCTTAGGCACACCAGGATAATCATGAAGTTGACGCGACCGCCCGCAATGGAGATCTGCGGTGCCAGGCCTGCCTGCAGCAGCACGCACACGATGGCGGCGATTACAAACGTGCGGGAGCTCATCCCCTGCTCGTGTAGATCCATGGACATGCCCCCTATTCGCTCGAGCCGGAATCGGTCGTCTCGGACGTGTCGGAACTGTCATCCGAGCTCTCGTCCTTCGTCTTGGTCGCAGCATCGCGCGACGTTCCCTGCGGCGTGCTGTTGGCCGTGCTCACATCCTCATCCGAGGCCGACTGTTCGTCGGTCAGCGAGGTAATGACCAGCACTTCCTCGTTGTTCTCGGCCGTTGTCTGAGCGCGCACCACAATGGTGTAGTACACGTCGTTTGCAGATTTCTCAACCGACGAGACGGTGCCGAGCGGTAGACCCTTGGGGAACACGCCACCGATGCCAGAAGTAACGATGATGTCGCCAACCTTAACATCGGAGTCGACGCTCACGTACTCAAGACGCAGCGTGCCGTCAGCCTGACCCTGCAGCATGCCCTGGGCGCGAGTGTCCTGCACCATGGCGGACACGCCCGAGTTCTCGTCGCCAATCAGGCGCACGGTCGATGTCTTGGCCGAAACTTCGATGATCTGGCCGATAACACCGGCCGAACTCGTCACGGGCATGTTGATGGAAAGCCCGTCGGCAGAGCCCTTGTCGATGGTTACGGTCGAAGTCCAGGCATCGCCCGAGGCACCAACGATACGAGCTGCGGTCGATTTGAGGTTATAGGTCGACTGCAGGCCGACCAGCCCCTCCAGACGCTCAGCAGTCTTTTGGGCCTCGGAGAGCTCGGCGACCTTAGAGGTCAGCTCCTCATTTTGCTTCTTAAGCTCGTCAAGCGTGTCCTGCGACGCCGTAAGGTTAGAGAACACGTTGCCGATCGCATTGAAGGGAGCCGCCACAGCCGAGCCCACAAAGCGCACCGGCGAGGTAATCGTCGTCACACCAGAGCGCACGGCATGAATCGGCCCGGCCTCGCCCTCACGAATATAAAACGTGAGCAGCAACACCGAAATCAGGCTGAAAACAATCAACGGGCGCATACCCGTTGATTGTCGCTTGGTATTCAGATTTGTGGAGAAACCCGAAGATCGTGCCAAATGGAATCCACCTTTTGGAAATTAAGCATTGGTCTGGACGAAGCCGCCATCAAACGCATTGGCCTCGAGCACACGGGCACAGCCGTTAACGACGTTATCGAGCGCCGTGGGGCTAACGTTGACCGAAACGCCGGTCTCATCGCGCAGGCGCACGTCGAGACCGCGCAGCAGCGCGCCGCCACCGGTCAGCAAAATGCCGTAGTACATAAGATCCGAGGCAAGATCGGGAGGCGTAGCGTCGAGTGCGTCCTTGACGGCCTTGGCCATCTCGTCGAGCGGCTTGTTGAGTGCGCGACGAATCTCCTCGCTCTCGATGCGCACGGTCTTGGGCAGACCGGTGATCACGTCGCGGCCGTTGACCTCGACGTCGAGCTCGTCCTTGAGCGGCACGGCGGAGCCGACCTTGATCTTGATGTCCTCTGCCGTACGCTCGCCGATGGCCAGGTTGTAGGCATCGCGAACGTGCGTGAGGATAGCCTGGTCGAACTCGTCACCGGCAATACGGATGGACTGTGAGACGACGATGCCGCCCATGGCGATAACAGCAACCTCGGTGGTACCTCCGCCGATGTCGATGACCATGGAGCCGGTGGGTTCCTCGACAGGCAGGTCGGCGCCGATAGCGGCAGCCATAGGCTCTTCGATCAGGTAGGCCTGGCGAGCGCCAGCCTGGATCGTGGCCTCAAAGACAGCACGCTTCTCGACCGATGTGACGCCGGAGGGAACGCAGACGACAACGCGTGGACGCGGGGTCCACGGATAGCGCTTCTCGGACGCCTTGTCGATAAAGTAGCGAAGCATGGCCTCGGTAACATCGAAGTCGGCGATGACGCCGTCCTTCAGGGGACGAACGGCCACGATGTTGCCGGGCGTACGGCCGAGCATGCGCTTTGCCTCGATACCGACCGCCAGGATGCGCTCGTCGTTCTTGTCGATGGCAACAACAGAGGGCTCGCGAATGACGATGCCCTTGCCGCGCACGGAGACAAGCGTATTGGCGGTGCCGAGGTCGATGGCGAGATCGCCCGCATAGCTACCGAAGAACATATCCATCAAAGAAAACAACGCAACTCCTGATGTGTTGGATGATTGCTGGAAAACTACTAGCTCATCATACTAGCGCAAGCCCGGCACCTCACTTGCGGTGAAGCGCCGGGCAAAGTTAAATCCCATAAGGTCACTACTGGTTGTCAGCGGCCGAGAAATCCATATCGAGCGAGGAAACGGCCCAGCCGATATGGTTGTCGGAGCGCACGAATTTGACGGTGTACTCCTGCTCGCCGCCCTTGGACAGCGATGCCTTCACCTTGGCGGTCGTCTCGGTCATGGACTGATTCATGCCCTCGACGGACACGGTGGCACCCTGCGGAATCGAGGAGATGATCATCGACTTGGCGTCCTCGGACAGGCTCGAGGCCAGGCAAGACTCGGCCTTTGCGGTGTCACCGTCGCCGGCAGCCTGGAACAGATCGGTGATAACCGACTCCTGCGAGGGGAAGCCAAAGCCGCGCGTGTAGGCAAAGCCCAGACCGCCCGCGGCGATCAAAATGAGCAGAAGCAGCACGATGAAGACTTTGAGACCCGTGTGGCGATGGCGACGACGAACCTTGGCCTGCTTGCGGTCCTGACGGTCCTGCTGGACCATCTCGGACTCGGACAGCGTAAAGAAGCCGGTGTCCGAGGGATCGGGCATAAACTGACCGGTCGCGCCCGTAGGATCGAGCGGATCGACGGCAGGAGCGTCCATCGCGGGCGCCGGAGCCGTGGCCATAGCCGTTTGGGCAGACAGCGCGGCAAGCGAATCGTGCACGCGGGCAAGCTCGTCGGCCTGCTCGGAGGTGAGCTGGTAGATGCCATCGGCAGTGGCGGCGTTAAAGGCGTCGAGTGCGTCGGAGGG
>CAUCXP010000212.1 GCA_958446785.1 uncultured Collinsella sp.
GGTGCCGGTCGTCGTGACGGGTGCCGGCAATCCCACCAAGTACATGAAGGCGTGGAACGAGGCGGGCATCAAGGTCATCCCGGTCGTTGCCTCGGTGGCGCTGGCGCGCCTCGTGGCGCGTCGTGGAGCCACTGCCGTGGTTGCCGAGGGTACCGAATCAGGCGGCCATATTGGCGAGACCTCGACGATGGCACTGGTGCCGCAGGTTGTCGATGCGGTCGATATTCCCGTGGTTGCGGCTGGCGGTATCGCCGATGGCCGCGGCGTGGCGGCCGCCTTTATGCTGGGCGCCGCCGGCGTGCAGGTGGGTACGCGCTTTCTGATCGCAGATGAGTGCACCGTATCGGAGCAGTACAAGGAGATGGTCCTGAAGGCCAACGACACCTCGACGCGTGCGACCGGCCGCTCGACGGGACACCCGGTGCGTGCCCTCAAGAGCCCCTTCACCAACGCCTACGCCAAGAGCGAGGCGGCGGGCGTAAGCGTCGAGGAGCTCGGGGCCATGGGCACGGGCGCCCTTCGCAAGGCCGCCAAGGACGGCAATTACGAAGAGGGCTCGTTTTTGTGTGGACAGATTGCCGGCATGGTCAACGAGCGCCAAAGTGCACGTGAAATCGTTGACGACCTGGTCGATGGCGCCGAGCACGTCCTGAAGGGTGCGTGCGCATGGGTGGCGTAGCGTTTCTGTTTGCCGGCCAGGGCGCCCAGCACCCCGCGATGGGCGTCGACCTGATCGAGGCATCGCCGGCCGCCGCCGAGGTGTTCGCCATTGCCGACGAGGTGCGCCCGGGGACCAGTGAGCAGTGCCGAAGCGCCTCCAAGGAGGAACTCTCGCAGACCGAGAACACGCAGCCGTGCGTGTTCGTTCACGATCTGGCAGCGGCTGTCGCCCTGCGTGAGCGCGGCGTGGTACCTGCCGCCTGTGCGGGTTTTTCGCTTGGCGAGGTCGCCGCGCTCACCTTTGCGGGGGCGTTCGATACGCGAGCGGGCTTTGAGCTCGTGTGCGAGCGCGCGGCGCTGATGGCCGCGGCCGCCGAGCGCCATCCGGGCGGCATGCGCGCCGTCATCAAGCTCGATGCGGCGCAAGTCGAGAACCTGGCAAAACAGGCCGGCGAGGACTGCTGGCCGGTCAACTACAACAGTCCGCAGCAGACGGTTGTTGCCGGAGCGCCCGAGGCGCTGCAGGAGCTCGACGTCCTAGTAAAAGAGGCTGGCGGCCGCGCTATGAAAGTCGCGGTGTCGGGCGCATTTCATAGCCCCTATATGGCCGAGGCGACTGAGGGGCTGGCGACGTATATCCAAGCCGGGCACGCCCCGTCACCGCTGCTGATTCCGGTCATGGCAAACATGACGGCGGCGCCCTATCCGGCGGACCCGCGAGCGGCATCGGATGTCTTGGCCAATCAGGTGAGTCATGCCGTTCGTTGGGTCGACACGCTGCATGCTCTGCAGAATCAGGGCATCGACACGTTTATTGAGGTCGGCCCTGGCAAAACGCTGTCGGGCCTGGCCAAGCGTACGCTGAGCGACGTTCGCGTGTATTCGTGCGAAACGGCCGAGCAGGTCGCAGCTATTGCCGACGAGCTCGCATAGTCCACAGGGCTGTAACCCGAAAGGAATGACATGGGCAACTTGAACAACGGCGCGCTCGAGCGCAACGACTCACGTCGTGTGGCACTGGTCACGGGCGGCTCGCGGGGTATCGGCCGCGCCTGCGCTGTCGGTCTGGCGGAGGACGGCTTTGATATCGCCGTCGTCTATGCCGGCAGCGTCGATGCGGCGCGCAAGACGTGCGAAGCCTGTGAGGCGGTTGGCGCCACGGCACGCGCATATCAATGCGACGTGGCCGATCCCGCTGCTGTCAACGCGTGCGTGGAAGCGGTCCTCAACGACTTTGGTTCCATTTGGGCGCTCGTCAACAACGCCGGCATCACCCGCGATGGCCTGCTCATGCGCATGGGCGATGACGCATTCGATCGCGTGCTCGATGTCAATCTCAAGGGAACATTCAATATGACGCGCGCGCTCACCAAGACCTTTATGCGCCAGCGCGGCGGTTGCGTCGTCAACATGAGCTCGGTCGTGGGCCTGATGGGCAATGCCGGGCAAGCCAACTACGCTGCTTCCAAGGCGGGCGTGATAGGGCTTACCAAGGCGGTGGCGCGCGAGCTTGCGCCTCGTGGCGTACGAGCGAACGCGGTCGCTCCCGGGTTTGTCGAGACAGATATGACGGCAAAGCTCTCGGAGAAGGTGCGTACGGCAACCGAGGAACAGATTCCCCTTAAGCGCATGGCACGTCCCGAGGAAGTGGCCGGCGTGGTGCGCTTTTTAGCGAGCGATGCGGCTGCTTACATTACGGGCGAGGTCGTGCGCGTCGACGGCGGAATGGCGATGTAGAAACCAGGGCCGAAGAACGGCTTGGATGAGGAGACCATGATGGAACAGAGAGTTGCAATCACCGGCATCGGTGCCGTATCGCCGCTCGGCAACACCGCGCTTGCCACCTGGGCGGCCATGTGCGCCGGGACCTGTGGCATCGGCCCGATCACGCACTTTGATACCGATGCGTTTACCGTCAAGGTGGCGGCCGAAGTCAAGGGCTTTGACGGCAACGAGTACTTTGGCAAGCGCGACGCCAAGCATCTGGACCCCTGCGTTCAGTTTGCGCTGGTGGCTTCGGACGAGGCAATGCACGATGCGGGCTTTGATGCCGAAGGCGCCATCGATCGCGAGCGCCTGGGCGTTTACGTGGGGTCGGGCGTGGGCGGCATGCAGACGCTCGTCGACAACGTCCATACGATTGCCGACCGTGGGCCCCGCCGCGCATCGCCTTACATGATCGCGATGATGATCCCCAACATGGCATCGGGCAATATCGCAATCCGTCACAAGGCAAAGGGACCGACCCTGCCAGTCGTGACTGCGTGCGCGACCTCGGCCCATGCGGTGGGCGAGGCGTTCCGTGCTATCAAGCACGGCTATGCCGACGCGATCCTCGCGGGCGGTGCCGAGGCGGCCATTATCCCCGATGCTGTTGCAGGCTTTACGTCCTGCCGCGCATTGACCACCAACCCCGATCCCGCGACGGCCTGCCGCCCGTTCGACGCAGACCGCGATGGCTTTGTGATGGGTGAGGGCGCCTGCGTGCTGGTACTCGAGAGCATGGAGCATGCGCAGGCGCGCGGTGCGCACATTTATGCCGAGGTCGTGGGCTACGGCAACACCGATGATGCCTATCACATTACGAGCCCCGACCCCGATGCCGCCGGCATTGCCCGTGCGATATCGCTGGCGGTAGCCGAGGGCGACGTCAAGCCTTCCGAGGGTCTCTACATCAACGCCCACGGCACCTCGACCAAGCTCAACGATTCGTCCGAGACGACAGGCATTAAGCGGGCGCTCGGCGAGGACGCGGCGCGCGCCGCGCACGTCTCGTCGACCAAGTCGATGACCGGGCACATGATCGGTGCCACGGGTGCCATCGAGGTCATGGCCTGTGCCATGGCGCTCGAGCAGGGCGTGGTGCCCCCGACCATTAACTACTACACGCCCGATCCCGCCTGCGATCTTGATTACACGCCTAATCGAGCGGTTCGCGC
>CAUCXP010000213.1 GCA_958446785.1 uncultured Collinsella sp.
ACCTGCATGACAAACAGCACGACAGCGAGCGCCTTGCCGATATCGCCAAACGAAACCGTAAGCGTGTAGACGATATTGGAGAACACGAGACTCGCGACCCAGCCCGCCAGCACAAACTGCAGCGGGTTGTCGCACTGAATGCCAAAGAACAGAATGTCGCCCGCGCACACGAGCGTTGCCTGCAGCAGGGCCAAACCGCCAAAGAACAGGTAACGGCCCAGATAGATCTCGTGCAGGCGTACGGGGATGAGCTCGTTGATGAGCTCGTCGTCGACCGAGACCTTCATCATGGCCGCCAGTACGATCGAGCCGACCCAGAGCGACAGAATCGTATAGAACGGCGCCATGGCCGAACCGTAGTTGCGGATCGGATAGACCGGCTTGCGGTCGAGCGCAACGGGGCCGGAAAGCGACACGGCCAGGCCCTCGGGGTCGTTGCCGATCATCGTCTTGATCGTCGCCAGGTCACCCGACATCAGGGCGCCGTCGAGCTCGTCCTTGAACGCGCTGATCTTGTCCGACGCCTCGCCCAGCTGATCGGAAGCCTTGTTGACCAGCTTTGCGGCCTTGGAGAGACCCTTTGCCAGCGAACCGGATGCGTCGGTCAGGCCGGCAACAGCGCTATCCAGGTCGCCCGAGATGCCGTCGAGCGAATCCAGAACGCCCGAAATAGTTTTCTTGAGCTCCTTGGCCTTGACCGAGAACGTGGAATCGTAGTCGGACTTAGCGCCCGAGATGCCCGCCTTGGCATCGGCGATGGCCTGGTCGACCTCGGCACGCGTGCTGTTGACCTCTGCCATGCTGTCGGAAAGGGACTTTGCGGTTGCCCTCAGGTCGTTGGCATTGTTACGATACTCCGTCGCGATCCTGCCCAGCGATGTAGCCACAGACTTGAGGCTGTCCTGGAGCTTTTCGTCACTCACCTGATCGGCAAAGCTGCGGAGCTGGTCGGCCGTGTCGTCGATTTCCTTGGCGCGCGATTCGAGTGCCGACGCGGCTTCGTTGAGCTGGGTCACCGTAACGTTGACATGCTGGTTTGCGGCGTCGAAAGCCTTCGCGAGCTCGGCGGACACGTTGTCGAACGAGCCCGCGCTTCCGTCAATCGCCGCGTCAACGGCATCGTTGGCGGCCTTGAGCGCTTCCTTGGAATCATTGATGCCGCTCTTGGCGTGCTCCATCAGCTGCTTCGTCGACTCATCAACGGTGCCCGTCTGCTTGAGCATGCCGCCCGCCGATGTCAGTGAATCGGACGTGGAGCTCAAAATGCCCGCGAGCGACGTCGCACTCGCCTGAACGTCCTGCAGGTCCTCGACCGAATCGCCCAGCGTCGAGGACAGATTGGCGATAAAGTTGCTCACCTGGTCGGTACTCATATAGTCGAGCAGGCTGGACACGGTCTTAAGGCCGATGGTCGTGATGGTCTTGGTAAAGGTCTCGTTGACCTGACTCTGGACGGCGCTCGAACCCTTTTCAGTCACGATCTGTGCGATGGCGTTGGCCTTCTGGTTCTCATAGAACTCGATATCGGCGTGCTTCACCTCGGTCGAGAAAAGCGTCATCATGTCGGCGCTAAACGTTTTAGGGATAACGACGGCAGCGTAGTACGCGCCCGACTTAACGCCCTCAATCGCCTTATCGCGGTCGTTGAGGACGACCCAGTCGAAGTTCTCGTTGCCGCGCAGGGTGGCGGTTACGTTTTCGCCCACGTTGACCTCGACGGGAATCAGATCGCTCTCGTAACCCTCATCGGTGTTGACCACTGCAATCTTAAGGTTGCCGGTATTGCCGTAGGGATCCCAGCTTCCGGCGATGTTAAACCATGCATAGAGACATGGCACGATGATCAGGCCCATCACGACGACCATGCCGATCACGGAGCGAGACACGTTTTGGACATCGCGCTTAAACAGGTGCAGGATGTTTTTCATTTATGCCTCACCTCCTTTAGAGTGCTTGCCAAGCGAGGTGGTGTCCCCGTCGTTTCCGCTTACGTTGTCAGCGCCATCGGCATCTTGAGCCTTACGATGCGCACCGATATGCGACAGACGGCTCGTAGGCTGTTCGCCTCCCTTGGCGCCACGCTCGCTGGCGTTGAGACCAAACATGCGACGGGCGGCAGGGATGGCAGCCGTGTGCTCGCGCATCTCGCGGCGAAGGTCCTCGTCCGAAAGCGCCGAGATACGCATCTGGGTATTGAGGCTCGCACGGATGTATTCGATGTTGATGAGCCAGCCGCAGATGGCGATAACCGAAATGATCCAGATAACGAGCAGGATGATCTTGCCGTTATTGTCGATATCGAGCACCGTCGAAAGCACAAAGAGCAGAACCTGCACGCCTACCACGGCGGCAAAACCGCCCTTGATGTAGTACGGGTAGCGATGCTCAAACGCCACGGCATGATCGAGCAGCTCGCGACGGTACGAATCCGAATCGAGCATGACGCGCATGGCCGTGCGCAGCGAATAGCGCTGGCGCGGCAGGTCGTTGGACTCGCAGATCATGAGGCCCGTCGTGGAAAGCTGCTTGTCAAAGAGCAGGTTGAGGTTGAGCAGCAGCGGACGCAGCTGCAGACCGATAAAGAGCGCGATGATAAGGAACACGCCCAGGATGCACAGGTTGAACAGGTAGTTGAACGAATACATGCCACCGACGGTCTCGCGCAGCAGGTTGATGCCATAAGTGAAGGGCAGCAGCGGATGTAGCCATTGGAAGAAGCCGGGCATCATCTCGATGGGATACATGCCCGACGAGCCGGGGATCTGCACAATGACGAGGATGACGCCAATGGCTTTACCGATATGCTTAAACGTGGTGGACAGCGCATAGATGATGTTGACGTAGGTGAACGAAATAGCGATGCCGCCCAGTACAAAGAGCAGCGGATTGACGCACTGAACGCCAATGACCAGGTCGCCCACCGTAACGATAATGGCCTGGAACGCGCCCAGGATCACCAGCAGCAGCCAGCGGCCAAAGTAGCCCTGACGCGCCGTAAAGCTACCGATGCCCTCGCGGTCGACCTCGAGTTTATAGATAGCGATGAGCACATAGCCGCCTACCCACAGCGCCAGATTGGTGTAGAAGGGCGCGATGCCCGAGCCAAAGCTCTTGACCGGATAGATTGACTTGGACGTCAGCTCAACCGGAGATGCCATGAAATCTGCCACGTCATTGACGTCGACGTCCATGAGGTCGGCTAACTCGCCCATAGACTCAGAGGCCTGCAGCGCCACAATGTCATTGGCGGCGGTCGCGAGCTTGTCCTGAACCTTGGAAAGGGAGGCGTCGGTTTGGGACAGCGTGGTCTTTGCCTGCTTGAGCGTGGCGTCGAGCTGCGCCAGCGTGCCGCGCGCGCTCGCTATCGTGGGGGTCATACCCGACACAATGCCGGTCAAATCGCCCGAAACGGCGGCAAAGGAATCAAGCGCGCTCGAAGCCTTCGGAAGTGCGTTCTGACCCAGATCGGTCTGAGCCTGACCGAGGCTAGCCGTACCGGTCTGAATTGCCGCGTTGAGTGCGTTGCTCGCGTTCGAGATTGCCGTAGCGTCGTTTGCCATGGCGCTCGACTGTGCAGAAAGGCCATC
>CAUCXP010000214.1 GCA_958446785.1 uncultured Collinsella sp.
GAGCAGCGCCAGCTGGTTGGCTTCGGTGCCGCCGTTGGTCAGTACAATCTCGGACGGGCGGACGTGCGCGCCAAAGCTGCGGGCGATCTCGCGACGTGCAACCTCCAGACGCGCGGCAGCCTTGCGGCCGAGCGAATGCAGCGAGTTGGGGTTGACGCCGGCAAGCTCGCTGTCGTCGTACTTGCGCTGCGCAAGGAGCGCCTCGGCGCGCATTGGCGTCGAGGCGGCATAGTCAAGATTCACGGGTATGCGGTTTTGACCTGCGGTCATAAGGGTTTATGCCTCCTGTGCGGCCTCGTTGCCCAACTTCTGCAGCAGTGCAACCTCGGCGGCGGGATCTTCGGACTTAAATACGGCGGAGCCGGCTACGAGCACGTTGGCGCCAGCTTTGACAACCTCAGCGATATTTTTGGAAGAGATACCGCCATCGACCTCGATCAGGGGCGACACGCCGTGGCGCTCGCACATGGCCTTGAGCTCGTGGAGCTTATGCAGAGTGCCCGGGATAAAGCTCTGGCCGCCAAAGCCCGGGTTCACGCTCATGAGCAGCACCATATCGACGACGTCGATGATGCTCTCGAGCACGCACACGGGGGTGGCGGGGTTGAGCACCACGCCGGCCTTGACGCCGCGCTGCTGCAGATGCGTGAGCGTGCGGTGCAGGTGCGTGGAAGCCTCGTAGTGCACGGTGATCATGTCGGCACCGGCGTCGGCGTACCAATCGACCGTCTCGTCGGGGTTCGTCACCATGAGGTGCACGTCGACCGGTACATCGGTGGAGCGCTTGACGGCCTTAAGGATGTCAACGCCAAAGGTGAGGTTGCCGGTAAAGTGACCGTCCATAACGTCGAAGTGCACGTAGTCGGCACCGGCGATCTTGTCGAGGTCGCCCTTGAGGTTGGCCATGTCGGCCGAGAGGACGGATGGAGCGATTTTAATGGAACCCATGGTAGTAGCCTTTCTGCGCTAGTCGGTGAGTCCGTAGAACTCTTGCGATGGGACGCGGTCGGTGAGAATCTCGAGCGCCCTATCCAAAGTAACACCGTTGTAGAGCGTTTGCTCCACGGCAAAGGTGAGCGGAATGTCTACGCCCAGTGAACGGGCGAGCTCGCTGACGCTGCGGGCCGCAACGGCGCCCTCGACCACCATGTGCGTGCGCGCCTGGAACTCGTCGAGCGACACGCCGTGGGCAAACTCGTAGCCAAAGGTGCGGTTGCGCGAGTGCTCCGAGGTGCAAGTGGCGATGAGGTCACCCATGCCGGCAAGACCCATGCAGGTCATGGCTTGACCGCTGCGGGCGTGCACCAGACGGCTGATCTCGGCCAGGCCGCGCGTCATGATGAGGGCGAGCGTGTTGTCGCCCGCACCGCTACCGGCGGAGATGCCGCACACGATGGCGATGACGTTTTTCATAGCGCCGCAAACCTCGACGCCGGTCATGTCCTGCGACAGGTAGATGCGGAAGGCCGTGGATAGGAGCAGGTCCTTAAAGGTCTCCCCTACCTGCGGATCTTTGCTGGCGATGACGGCGGCCGAAAGTCCGCCGCGGCAGATTTCCTCGGCATGGTTGGGGCCCGAAAGCGCCGCCACACGCCGCTCGTTGCCGATCTCGCTGGCGATGACCTCGCTCATGAGTAGGCCGGACTCGGGCTCAATGCCCTTGGTGAGGCAGAGCGCCGGGGTATCGGCGGCGATAAAGGGAGCCGCCTGGTGGCACACGCTGCGCAGGTGCGTCGAAGGAACGGCAAAGATGATGGCCTCGGCGCCGTCGAGCGCCTGGGTCAGATCCGTCGTGGCATCAACGTTGGTCGGTAGTTCATAGTCCACTAGGTAGCGAGGATTACGGTGCTCGACGTTAATGCCGGCGGCCGTCTGCTCGCTGTGGGCCCACATGGTCACGCGCTCGGCTCGCACGGCGGCAAGGCCGGCGACGGCGGTTCCCCAGGAGCCGGAGCCAATCAGCGCAACATTCATGACTCTCTCCTACTTATCGTCGGGCTCGGTGACGCGCTTGGTAAACGAGAGCTTGGACTCCTTACCGGCCATGAGCTTTTGGATATTCGAGCGATGGGCCCATACCACGGTGATGCCAATCATCGCCATGCAGAACTTGAGGCCCAGGCTGCTGTACGGAAAGACCGCACAGGCGGCGATGGGAAGACCGATGGCGGCGGCAAGTGAGCCCACCGACACGTACTTGGTGATGGCGACGGCCACGATAAACATGCCCAGCAGCGATAGGCCAATAGGCCAGTACCAGGCAAGAATCACGCCCAGGCCTACGGCGATACCCTTGCCGCCGTGGAAGTTAAGGTAGGGCGAGAAGATGTGGCCCCACACGGCCGCCAGGCAGATGACGCCGAGCATCCAGTCGCCGGCGGCACCGGGGGCCATAATGCTCACGGGGAAGCCGTAGCCCATGTCGGCGATAAGCGGACGTGCGATAATGACGCAGATCGCGCCCTTAAGGCAGTCGAGCAGCAGCGTGAGCGCGGCCACCTTGGGACCGGCCACACGCAGCGCGTTGGTGGTGCCGATGTTGCCGGAGCCCGCCTTGCGAATGTCCGTGTGGTTGAACACGCGGCCCAGGATCAGGCCAAACGGAATCGCTCCGATAAAGAACGAGACCAGGGCGCAGATGGCGGTCAGCAGAATCGGATTATGCATCCTTTTGTTCCTTCTTCCTAAAGAAGAGTCGAATGGGCGTGCCGGCAAAATCGAAGGTCGAGCGCATGCGGTTCTCCACGTAGCGCTGGTAGGTGTCGTTGACCAGATCGCTGTGGTTGACGAAGAATGTGAACGTCGGCGGATTGACGCCCGTCTGAGTCACGTAGTGCATGCGCAGGCGGCGCTTGCCGTCCACCACGGTGTGGCCGAACTCACGTAGGTCGGTGAGGAACGTGTTGAGGCGCGAGGTGCTGATCTTTTGCGAACGCGTCTTCTCGGCTGCGTCGACCATCGCCCAGATCTTCTCGACGCTGCGGCCAGTGAGGGCAGAGATGCGCAGGTACTGGGCCCAGGGAGCCATGACGCCCAGACGGCGGTCGATGGTCTCCATGCAGGCCTCGCGCTTACGGTCGTCGTCGAGCAGGTCCCACTTGTTGAGCAGCACAACGATGGCACAGCCGCGCTCGATGGCAAGACCCATGACCTTCTGGTCCTGTTCGGTAACGCCCACGGAGGCGTCGACGACGAGCAGCGCCACGTCGGCGCGGTCGATGGCGCGCAGGCCGCGGACCATCGAGTAGTACTCGATGTTCTCGTACACGGTGCTCTTCTTGCGGATGCCCGCGGTGTCGACCATGCGGTAGTGCTTGCCGTTGCGCTCCACGACGGTGTCGATGGCGTCGCGCGTGGTGCCGGCAATGTTGGACACGATAGAGCGGTCGGCGCCCAGGATGCGGTTGAACAGCGAGGACTTACCGGCGTTGGGGCGGCCGATGATGGCCACGTTCAGCGC
>CAUCXP010000215.1 GCA_958446785.1 uncultured Collinsella sp.
CTTTAAGGGCGAGCGCCCGCTGGCTTCCGAAAATCATCGGACTCGTATTGCACATACCTTCGGAAGGGAAATTTGAATGGTTGGCTTTATTCTTACCGGTCATGGACAGTTCGCACCCGGCCTCGCAAGCGCTATCGCTATGGTCGCCGGCGACCAGCCCGCTTTTACCGTCGTTCCTTTTGAGGGCGACCAGGCTGCTTCCTACGGTGAGGATCTCCGCGCCGCTATCACCGCCATGCGCGAGGAGTGCGATGGTGTGCTCGTCTTTACCGACCTGCTCGGTGGTACCCCGTTTAACCAGTCGATGATGATTGCCCAGGATGTCGACAATGTCGAGGTTCTGACTGGCACCAACCTTCCCATGGTTATTGAGCTTCTGTTCCTCCGCGGTAACGCCACGCTCGCCGAGCTTGGCGAGCAGGCCGTGACCGTTGGCCAGACGGGCATCACCGCCCAGACGGTCGCATCCGTTGCCGGCTCCGAGGAAGAGGATATCTTCGGCGACGAGGACGGCATCTAATGGCCGATTTCGGAGCCAACGTCCTGAGCTCCTCGGTTGCCCTTTTAGGCCTGCTTGTCGTCATGGGCTTGATTTACACCATCTGGTCGCAAATCAACATGAAGAAGAAGCAGAAGTACTTCAAGGAGCTGCACACCGAGCTCAAGCCGGGTCAGGAGGTTCTTTTCGCCGGCGGTGTCTACGGAACCGTCAAGGGCATCGAAGGCGAAAAGGTCCAGATCAAAGTCCGATCCGGTGCCGTCGTAGATGTTTCGCGTTACGCGATTCAGGAGATCAAGTAACTGTCGTCAGCAAATAACGAAAGGAAGCTGATCAACATGGCAGAACCCAACATTCTTCTTACCCGCATCGATAACCGACTGGTCCATGGTCAGGTCGCTACCCAGTGGAACTCCACCCTGGGCTCCAACCTCATCCTCGTCGCCAACGACGACGTGTCGACCAACACCATGCGTCAGAACCTCATGAAGATGGCCGCTCCCACCGGCGTCGCTACGCGTTTCTTCTCCCTGCAGAAGACCATCGACGTCATCGGCAAGGCGAGCCCGCGCCAGAAGATCTTCATCGTGGCCGAAACACCGGAAGACGTGCTTACGCTCGTCAAGGGCGGTGTGCCTATAAAGAAAGTAAACATCGGCAACATGCACATGTCGGAAGGAAAGCGCCAAGTCGCCACCTCCGTCGCAGTTAACGACGAGGATGTCGCTGCGTTTAAAGAGCTGCAGGAATTGGGGGTGGAGTTGGAGATCAGGCGCGTTCCGAGCACGCCTGTTGAGGACACGAGCAAGCTCTTCTCGTAATCCTCGTGATCCACGTTGTCAGGAGTGAAACCCTGACATTCTGTACGTGAAATCCAAAGTGCGTACATACATTTTGAAAGGAGGAGCAAGATGGAATACACGATCTTCCAGGTCGCTCTGGTCTTCATCGTCACGTTCGTCGCGGCAATCGACCAGTTTAACTTCCTCGAGTCTCTCTATCAGCCCATCGTCACCGGCGCCGTCATCGGTCTTATCCTTGGCGACCTCAACACCGGTCTTCTCGTGGGTGGTACTTATCAGCTCATGACGATCGGCAACATGCCGATCGGAGGTGCTCAGCCGCCTAACGCTGTTATCGGCGGCATCATGGCAGCCATTCTCGCTATCGCTACGGGCCTTGAGCCCAACGCGGCAGTCGGCCTCGCCATTCCGTTCGCTCTGCTTGGTCAGCTCGGCGTTACCCTGGTCTTCACGCTTATGTCGCCGCTCATGTCCTCCGCGGACAACATGGCTCACAACGCTGACACCAAGGGTATCGAGCGTCTGAACTACTTCGCCATGGCTCTGCTCGGCCTGATCTTCGCTGTCGTCGTCACCCTGTTCTTCATCGCTGGCGCTACCATCGGTCAGACCATCGCTTCCGCCATCCCGACTTGGCTGCAGACCGGTCTGTCCGCTGCAGGCGGCATGATGCGCTTCGTCGGCTTCGCCGTCCTGCTCAAGGTTATGATGAACCGCGATATGTGGGGCTTCTTCCTCATGGGCTTTGGCCTCGCGCTCATCACCGTTGCCAACGATTCTCTGGCAACCCCTGCCCTGCTCATCCTCGCTCTCATCGGCTTCGGCATCGCTTTCTGGGACTTCCAGCAGCAGACCGAGCTGAAGGGTGCAGCTGTTTCTGACGGAGGTGACTTCGAAGATGGCATCTAATGAGTATGTGATCCCGGAGCACTACGAGGATCTCACTCCTGCTCCGCAGCTCGACCAGAAGACCCTCAACAAGATGGCTTGGCGCTCCTGCTTCCTGCAGGCCTCGTTCAACTACGAGCGTATGCAGGCCGCTGGCTGGCTCTACTCCATCATCCCCGGTCTGGAGAAGATCCACACCAACAAGAACGACCTCGCGGCTTCCATGAGCCACAACCTGGAGTTCTTCAACACCCACCCGTTCCTCGTCACCTTTGTTATGGGTATCGTGCTTTCGCTCGAGCAGAACAAGGTTGACATCCCCACGATCCGCGCCGTCCGCGTCGCCGCAATGGGCCCGCTCGGTGGTATCGGTGACGCCCTGTTCTGGCTGACGCTCGTGCCTATCACGGCCGGCATCACCTCCAACATGGCCATCAACGGCAACGCCGCTGCGCCGATCATCTTCCTAGTGATCTTCAACGTCGTCCAGTTCGCTCTGCGCTTCTGGCTCATGAACTGGTCCTACAAGCTTGGCACCAGCGCTATTGACGCTCTGACCGCCAACATGCAGGCCTTCACGCGTGCCGCTTCCATCATGGGCGTCTTCGTCGTCGGTTGCCTGGTCGTCACCATGGGTGGCACCCAGATCAACCTCCAGATCCCCAACGGCACCACCCGTGGCCTTGCCCCTACTACCGTGATCGTCTCCGAGAAGGAGGCCGAGAACTTCACCGGTATGGAGGGCATCGATACCGAGACCGCTGAGGCCGGTACCATCGCCATGACCGATGAGGACGGCAACGCCCTCACCGCCGTCGATGCCGACGGCAACGAGGTCAAGTGCGGCGTCGCCGATCTGGGCAACGGCATGGAGTCCGTGACCTACGCTACCGTCACCGAGGATCCGGTCAACTTCTCTGTTGCCGACACCCTCAACACCATCGTCCCGAAGCTCGTCCCGCTTATGCTTACGCTGCTGCTTTACTACATGTTCGCTAAGCACAGCTGGACCCCGACCAAGGGCATTCTCCTGCTCTTCGTCCTTGGCATCCTGGGCGCTGGCCCGCTTGGTCTCTGGCCGAGCATCTGGTAAGGCTCTAGCTTGAGGGGTGTGTCCCTACGCGGCTCACACCCCGACCCCTTAAGCCATGTGTATGTTAAAAGCCGCGTGCTCGAAAGAGCGCGCGGCTTTTGTTTTCTTAATGATTCGGGTGTGGCAGACAGATAATGCATAACACCCTAGGTGGTTAGCCGAATTCGAGCAAA
>CAUCXP010000216.1 GCA_958446785.1 uncultured Collinsella sp.
GTGGAAGATGCGGCAAAGGCGTTCATCGAGGCACGTGCCGAGGGCGAGGCCGTCTTTGGCGACGGCGAGTGCTACATGGAGAAGTTCGTTGCGCCGGCGCATCACGTTGAGGTACAGATTATGGCCGATAAGCAGGGCCATGTGTTTTCGCTCGGCGAGCGTGAGTGCTCGGTGCAGCGCCGCAACCAAAAGCTGATCGAGGAGAGCCCCGCGCCGTGCCTCGACGGACGCGATGATATTCGCGCGCGCATGCACAAGGCCGCGCGCGACCTGGCTCGTGCCGTTGGCTATGAGGGCGCTGGCACCATCGAGTTTTTGTACTCAGATGACGGCAATTTCTACTTTATGGAAATGAACACGCGCTTGCAGGTGGAGCATCCGGTTACGGAGTTTGTGACCGATACCGACCTGGTTAAGTGGCAGCTGCGCGTGGCTGCCGGCCAGCCTCTGCCCTTTGAGCAGGAGGACGTACCGGTCCGCAACCACGCCATGGAGTGCCGCATCAATGCCGAAACGCCGGACTTTCTACCGTCATGTGGAACGGTCACCGCGTTGCGTGTGCCGGGTGGTCCGCGCGTGCGCTGGGATTCCGCCATGTTTACCGGAGCGAAAGTTCCGCCGTACTACGACTCCATGCTCGGCAAGCTCATCGTGTGCGCGCCCACGCGTGACGGTGCCATTCGCAAGATGCGCTCGGCCCTGGGCGAGCTCGTGATTGAGGGCGTGAGCGAAAATAGCGAGCTTCAGCTCGACGTGCTGGCAAACGACGAGTTTTTGTCGGGCATGTATCACACCGATCTGATGGGGCATCTCTATGCTGATGAATAGAAAAGCGAAGACGGTCAATGTCCTTGAGGGGCCGATAACCGAGTCGTGCGCCGAGTTCCCCGCGCGCCACGTGTTTGTCAAATGCCCGGAGTGCCGCCGTGTGATCGATGAGGCGCGCCTGCACGACAACCTCGAGGTCTGCCCTCGTTGCGGCAAACACTTTCGCGTGAGCGGTCGCGCGCGCATGCGCATGACGGTCGACGCGGGTACCTTTGAGGAATGGGATGCCAATCTGGCGTCGAAGGACTTCCTCTCGTTTCCCGGTTATGCCGACAAGCTTAAGAGCGTGAGCGAGCGTTCGGGCGAGCGCGATGCCGTTGTGTGCGGCAGGGGCAAAATCTGCGGCTGCGATACCGCGCTCTTCTTTATGGATGCCAACTTTGTGATGGGCTCAATGGGCTCCGTGGTGGGCGAGAAGATCTGTCGTGTCTTTGAGCGCGCGGCCGAGTTGGGGCTGCCGGTCGTTGGCTTTACCGTATCGGGCGGCGCCCGCATGCAGGAGGGCGTGACCTCGCTCATGCAGATGGCCAAGATTTCTGCGGCGGTTAGGCGCCACAGCGAGGCGGGCGGCCTGTATATCACGGTGCTCACCGATCCCACGACCGGAGGTGTAACCGCGAGCTTTGCCATGGAGGGCGACATTATCCTGGCCGAGCCCGATGCCCTGACGGCATTTGCCGGCCCGCGCGTGATCGAGCAGAACATGCACAAGCGCCTGCCCAAGGGATTCCAGCGCTCCGAGTTTTTGCTGGAGCACGGCTTTTGCGATGCCGTTGTTCCGCGTGGCGAGATTGCGCTCACGGTAGGCGAGCTGCTGGCGCTGCACGAAGGGCGCGCGCCTGGTCTGGGGGCTCCGCACGAGATCGTGCATACAGCTCGCCGCGGCAAAAAGCTGGGACACTTGTTTAAGCGCTCGGCGGCACCAAAAACCGCGCTCGAGATTGTCAAGCAGACCCGCTCGGCAGATCGCGCCACGGCAGGCGAGATGATCTCGCTGGGCCTGGATGGATTTGTGGAGCTGCACGGCGACCGTTACTTTGGTGACGACGCCGCCGTGGTGGGTGGCATTGGCTGGAAAGACGGACGTCCCGTGACGGTTATCGCTATCGAGCGCGGCACCACGACCAAAGAGCGCATGCGCCGCAACTTTGGCATGGCGCATCCCGAGGGCTACCGCAAAGCGCGTCGCCTTATGCGCCAGGCCGAAAAGTTTGGTCGACCGGTTCTGTGCCTGGTCGATACTTCGGGCGCGTTTTGCGGCATCGGTGCCGAGGAGCGCGGCCAGGGCGAGGCGATTGCCCAGAATCTCATGGAGATGAGCGGCCTTAAGACGCCGATTGTCTCGGTTGTGACAGGCGAGGGTGGCTCTGGTGGCGCGCTGGCGCTGTCCGTGGCCGACCGCATCCTGATGCTCTCGAGCTCGGCCTATTCGGTCGTGAGCCCCGAGGCCTGTGCGTCGATCCTGTGGAAGGATACCGAGCGCGCGAATGAGGCCGCCGAGGCGCTTAAGCTCACGGCCCCCGATCTGTTGGCGCTCGGCATTATCGATGGCATTGTTGACGATAGGGGCCTGTCGCATGAGGAGATCGCCGGTGTCGTCATGTCCTCGGCATTTGATGCCTTTGATACGCTTGGGCAGCTCGACGACGCGACCCTCACAAACCTCCGCTACGAAAAGTACCGCGCAATCGGTCAGTACCGCACGATGTGACAAAGGGACAGTCCACATGTCACATTGAGAAAGGCGTTCCATGTCACAAGTTTCTAACACCTCGTTTACAACGACGGTTTCATCAAACGCCATGGCCGTGGTGGACTATCTGTCCAAAAGCATGATGTCGGCGCTGCCGTTTATTGTCTGCGCGGCGTTGTTCCGCACCGCCGCCGTCATTATGGGCGAAGGCATGCTGGGCCTGTGGTCTGCCGATTCCGAAATCTATCGCCTGTTCTACAGTTGGCTCTATAACGCCGGCTATTACTTTTTGCCCATCTATCTTGGTTGGGCCGCTGCCCGCCAGCTCGGTTGCTCGGAGCAGCTGGGCATGATGCTGGGCGGCGTATTGATTGTGCCCGATCTGCTTAAGCTCGTTGATGCCGCATCGACGACGGGGGCATCGATGACTTTCGTGTATGGTCTACTTCCCGCGCCGGTCAACGATTACACGACGACTGTTATTCCGGTTCTCATCTCGGTGCCCGTGCTATGGCAGGTGGAGCGTTTCTTTAAGCGCACTATCCCTCAGGCTGTGGCGTTTTCGTTTGTTCCGTTTGCAACCATGCTCGTCATGGTTCCGGTCTCGCTGTGTATTACGGCGCCGGCGGGCAGCTATCTGGGCATGCTGTTGGGACAGCTTATGTTTATGCTTGGCAATTCCGGTGGCATCGTGTCGCTGCTCACGCTTATGGGGCTTGCCGCGGGTTGGGAGTTTCTTAAGATCGCGGGTGTCAGCAACGTTGTCCTATCGCTCGCCTATGCGCAGTTTATGAGTGTGGGAACGGATTCGTGCATTCTGATCGCTGCGACGATGGCGACGTTTGCCGTTTGGGGCATGCCCTTTGTCCTTACCCAAGTATTACAATGGCCGGACGATTCCAATCACACTTTGCCCCAAAT
>CAUCXP010000217.1 GCA_958446785.1 uncultured Collinsella sp.
CTTCATCACGCGCGGCCGAGGTGTCTCGGTGCATCGTGCCAACTGCCCCAACGTCAAGGGCCTCATGGAGCACCCCGAGCGCATGATTGACGTAGAGTGGGACGGCGCCGCCGATACGCTTTTCCAGGTCGAGATTGTGGTCGAGTGCCTGGATCGTATGGGCCTGCTCAAGGACGTTACCATCGCCATTGGCGATGCAGGCGGCAATATCCTTTCCGCCGCCACCTCGACCAACCGCGAGGGCATTGCGACCCTGCGTTTTATGGTCGAGATCTCGGATGCGAGTGGCCTGGATCCGCTACTGGCATCGATTAGCAGCGTCGACTCGGTCTACGATGCACGCCGTTTGATGCCTGGCGAGGGTGGGGCTCAGCTCAAGCGTCGCGTATAGGCGCGACGAACGCGCGACAGAAATGATATTTGCTACGTTCGAGGCATCGTTTGATGCCTCGACGTTTATAGAAGGAGGGCGTACGCATGGACGCTACGGCTTTGGATTTAACCCCTCGGGGTACGGCTTCGATTGAGGCGCTTGTAAACGGCCCCATCCAGACCAACAGTTACGCCATTATTTCGAGTGGCGAATGCTTGATTATCGATCCCGCTTGGGAAGGCGAGAGCCTCGTTGCGCATATCCGAGTCGAACACCCTGGCGTGCATGTGCTCGGTTCCGTTTGTACACACGGCCATGCCGATCATGTTGGTGGTGTCGCTGGAGTTCGCGCCGCCGTTGGCGCTGAAGCCCTGTACGAGCTGTGCGGCAAGGACGTAGCTGTGCCGCATATGAATATCGAGGAGCAGCGAGCGATGTGGGGCATCGAGACTCCCGATCCGGGCGAGCCGACGCGGCTGCTTGCCGAGGGCGATACCATTGAACTGGGCGCCATTTGCCTGCAGGTTATCGAGGCGCCCGGGCATACGCCGGGCGGCATCGTTCTATTTGCCGCAACAGAGCAGGGAAATATCGCTTTCGTGGGGGACACGCTCTTTCCCGGCGGTCACGGCCGTACCGACCTTTCCGGCGGAGACGAGGCGGCGATTCTGCGCTCGCTCTCCAAGCTCGCCCGGCTTCTCCCGCCCGATACCGTTTGCCTAACCGGCCATGGCGATTCGACCACCGTGGCACGCGAGCTTATGCAGAACCCTTTCATGCAGATGTAGCTTTGTAGTCAGTTTCTGAAGCACGAGAAGCGTCCAAACGTCAAGATATTTTCCCCAACGGGTCGATTCTGTAGGGCAAACGGTCAAAAAAAGTCTGTTTGGACGATATTCGTGAACAAACGAACGTTTACGTTCGGATACGCCGTGGTAAAATCACAGGCGTTATCGGAGCAACCTTACAGGAGGTTTCTTTTATGCTCGTCAACGCAGCAGACATGCTCAAGAAGGCCGAGGCCGGCAAGTACGGTCTCGGTGCCTTCAACACCAACAACCTCGAGTGGACTCTGGCTATTCTCCAGGCCGCCGAGGAGGCCAAGTCTCCGCTGATCCTTCAGTGCACCGCTGGTGCCGCTAAGTGGATGGGCGGTTTCAAGGTCTGCGCCGACATGGTCAAGGCTGCCGTCGAGGCCACGGGCGTTACCGTTCCCGTCGCCCTTCACCTCGATCACGGTTCTTACGAGGACTGCTTCAAGTGCATCGAGGCCGGCTTCACGTCCATCATGTATGACGGCTCTCACGAGGAGACCTTCCAGCTTAACCTCGACCGCACCAAGGAGCTCGTTGAGCTTGCCCACTCCAAGGGCATGTCCATCGAGGCCGAGGTCGGCGGCATCGGCGGCACCGAGGACGGCGTGACCTCCAGCGGCGAGCTCGCTGATCCTGCTGAGTGCAAGCAGATCGCTGACCTGGGCGTCGACTTCCTCGCCTGCGGCATTGGCAACATCCACGGCGTGTACCCTGCCGACTGGGCTGGTCTTTCCTTCGAGCGCCTGGGCGAGATTAAGGCTCAGACCGGCGACCTGCCCCTCGTCCTGCACGGTGGTACCGGCATCCCCGAGGATCAGATCAAGAAGGCCATTTCCCTGGGCATCTCCAAGATCAACGTCAACACCGACCTGCAGCTCGTCTTCGCCAAGGGCGTCCGCGAGTACATCGAGGCTGGCAAGGATCAGCAGGGCAAGGGCTTCGACCCCCGCAAGCTCCTCAAGCCTGGTCGCGACAACATCGTTGCTCGCACCAAGGAGCTCATGGAGGAGTTTGGCTCCGTCAACAAGGCGTAAGCGTCGCTAAACTTCCCACCGGAAGCCCCGTCTCCCTACACTGTTTCCTTTGCGCTCACCTGGCTTCGCCAGAAGTCGCTCCAAGGAAACAGTTCCGGGAGACGGGGCTTCCTTCGTTTAACGCCGCAGGGTTACTGGGCTGAATTATTTATTTGACTACCGTTCGGCGGTGTTGATGGCTCCTTTGTTGGGGCTTTCTTTTTATCTCGGTACAATGGGCTTCAAGGGTTCTAGTGACTTGGAGTTTTGGTATGGCTGTAATTAACGTGTCGCCTGCTGATGGGAAGGTTATTGCCGAGGGGCCGGTTGGGTGCTTGGTTGATGTTTGCTGTGATGACTTTCGCCATCTCGATATTGGACTGCCGCCCGAGATCCTGCGTTTAAAGGATGCAGGGTATCTTTCGCAGGCTATTGAGGCTTGCGACCGCCTACTTGCCCAAGATCCCGATCCCTCGCTTACTGCCTGCGTTCGTGCCGAGCGGTATCGCATGCTTGAGACGCCACTTCATTTTTCGGTGTCGCGCGATCGAGCTATTGCGATGATTCGCGAGGAGTGGCCTGAGTTTACCGAGGAGCAGTTTGACGATCTGATTGACCGTAAGCGTATTGACTGGCGCTTTATCGATGGCGAGCTGCTCGTTCTCGACAACTTCCTCGATTCGCTTCGCGTATATCCCAAAGAGGTCCCCGGCATGCGTCCCGATCCTACGGACGGAATTGCACTGCGCAACGAGATGCTCAAGGAGATGGAGTCGCAAAACGGATTGGCTCGCGTCATTACGCTTAAAGCGTCTGTGTCTGTCCCCGGCGCTCTAGAGGGGGAGACCGTTCGCGCTTGGCTTCCCGTTGCCGCCACCTGTCGCCAGCAGTCTCGGGTCGAGATTCTCGACATGACGCCGGAGGGTGCTGTTGCTCCCGCGAACGCTTCGGCACGTACCGCCTCGTGGTCTTCTTCGAGTGAACGCTCATTCTCGGTGACCTATCGTTATCACATCGATGCTGCTTATTGTGATGTCTACGGTGGCACACTTCCGGTTCATCCGCGTATGGACGCGCCTCTGCCCGAGGATATTTCCGAGGACCGTCCGCACATTGCATTCACGCCGTATCTGCTGCAGCTGACGGCCGGTGTTGTTGACGGACTCGAGGATCCGCTCGATCGCGCCCGTGCTATCTATGATTACCTGACGCAGC
>CAUCXP010000218.1 GCA_958446785.1 uncultured Collinsella sp.
AAGCCGAGAGCGTCGAGGTCGTTCTTGACCTGGGCGGCCATGCCCTTAATCTGCGCGTTGTCGGTGGTGCGCAGGGTGATGGCACCCGGGGTGATGCCAGACTCCTCGATGAGCTTCTTAGCCTTCTTGGCGTCGGTCTTGTACACCGTGGAAGCCTCATGATAGTTGGTGAAGCTCTTGGGCAGGTAGCAACTGGCAGCGGTGGCAAGGCCGGCGAAGGTGTTGCTGACCATCTTCTCGGTGTCGAGCGCATACATGACAGCCTGACGGACCTTGACGTTGTTCCAAGGCTCCTTGGCGACGTTGAACATGATGAAGCGGGTGCCGAAACCCTGAACGTTATCGATCTTGCAGCCGGCGCTCTCGAGCTGGTCGACGGCGTCAGCGGTAACGAGCTCCATAACGAGCGTGGAGCCCTCCTGCTGAGCGGTAACGCGAGCGGTGGGGTCGGTCAGGATGCTGTACTGGATCTTCTTATCCTCAGCAGCATACTCACCGTTGTACTCGGGGTTGGGAACCAGGGTGATCTCGGTATCGGAGATAGAGTCGTACATCCAGGGGCCGGAGCCGATCGGCTGCTTGGCGCGATCCTCCTCGGTCTGGGTGGCCGGGGTAACGCGGACGATGGCCAGACGATCCTTGAGCAGGGAGAAGTTGGGGACCTTGGTCTTGACCGTCACGGTGCTGGCGTCCTTGGCCTCGATGGACTCGAAGGGCTGGAAGAACGGAGCATAGGTAGCGGAAGCGGCGCAAGCGGTGTAGGGGGCAACGACATCGTCAGCGGTGACCTCGGTGCCATCGGAAAACTTGGCGCCCTTGCGGATGGTGACCTCGAAAGTGGTGTCGTCCACAGACTTGGGATCGTCGGTGGCGAGCTCGTTGAAGGTGCTGTAGTCGTGGTAATCGATGCCGTAGAGGCCCTCGACGACGTGCCAGTTAGCACCCAGGCCCACAGCGGAGCCGGTGCTGGCGGGATCGAAGCTGGACGGAGCGTAAGCGGAACCAGCGGTGATCACGCCGCCGCCACGGTTGGCGGAATCGGTGGAACCGGAAGCGGAACCCTCGTCGTTGGAGCTGCCACCGCAGCCGGTGAGACCAAGCCCTGCGACAGCAGCGACGCTGCCGGTGAGGCCGAGGAACGAACGCCTGGACATACCCTTGTTGATGATGGCCATGTCTTCTCCTATCAATAGAGAATCTTACCCGGGAGCACCTAGACGTGCCCCCGCGCAACTTGCGGACGATATATACCTTACCTACCGACGAACCCAACTGAGGTGCCGCGCTCGGCGACCGATACATACATACGCTTGAACGGTATTTACTACCGTTCACCGAATTCATTGACAAACGATTCGCCAGACAGTATGTATCGACGAGGTGAGATATCAGTCTTCGTCAACCCGCAGGATAGCAGGGTTGTTCACCATGGCTAGTCAAACGTTTTAGCGTTAATTAAACCCGAAATCGGCTGGTAATCGCCGTGAAATAAATGATTGAAAATCACGCAATCATGTATATCAGTTGTTTAGAGGCGTGTTTAGTTTTCGGATTGCTTTGCCGCCGCCTCGGCGCGCTCGGCATTCCATGCAACGAGCGCCTCGTGAACCGCTTTGGCGACATCGGCAGGAATGCCTCGAACTTCCGCGATCTCTTGCTCGCTCGCCGCGCGCAAACGCTTCATCGAGCCAAAATGGCGCATAAGGGCACGTTTTCTGGTGGGTCCCACGCCTGGAACGTCATCGAGTACCGAAACCGTCATGGCTTTATCGCGCAATTCGCGATGGAACGTGATGGCAAAACGGTGCGATTCATCGCGCACCTGTTTAATTAGATAGAGCGACGCGGACCCGGTCGGCAGCACGACTGGAGTCTCGTCCCAAGGCACGAAAACCTCCTCATCGGCCTTTGCCAAGCCACAAACTGGTATATCGAGCCCAAGAGCCTCAAGTTGCTTGATCGCAGCGGTCAATTGCGGCTTACCGCCATCGACAACGAGCAAATCGGGGCGCGAGCCAAAGCGCTCGTCGGCCATACGCTCGGGAGCATAACGTCGTCCCAAAACCTCGGACATCGACACGAAGTCGTTTGCCTCGTCCAATTCGGCCTGAATTTTAAAACGACGATACTGACTCTTGTCGGCGCGCCCGTTGGTAAACACCACCATCGAGGCGACCGTGAAGGTGCCATGCAGTGTAGAGATATCGAAGCACTCGATACGCAACGGCGGCGATGGCAGCGCCAACGCACTTTCGAGCTCCAGGAGCGCTTGATTGGTGCGGTCGTCAGCGTACCCCGTTCGCATCATGTAGCGCATGAGAGCATGGCGCGCATTTTTGGATGCCATATCGAGCAGACGGTGCTTTTCGCCACGCTGCGGCCTATGGAGATGGCAGGAACGCTCACGCTTGCCCGCAAGCCACTCCCCCAGCGCCTCCGCATCCTCAAGCTCGACGGAAAGGTTGACCTCAGCTGGAATATCAGCCGTCTCGTCGTAATAGCGCTTAAGAAAGCCCGACTGGAGCTCTTCCTCGTCAACATCAAGACCCTTGTCGAGAATGAACTCGCAGGTGCGAACTGTTCGGCCCTCGCGAACGACGAAGACGCAAGCGGCGGAGATGGTCTCCTCGCGATAGAAACCGATGACATCTATATCGACACTGGAGGGAAAAACGACTTGCTGACGATCGTCCAGACCCCTGATGACCTCCAAACGACGTTTGACGCGTGCCGCGCGCTCAAAGTCGAGCGCCTCAGCGGCATCCGTCATCTCGGAGGTCAGCTCATCGACGACATCCTTGCGATGGCCCGACAAAAAGCGCTCGACACGCTTGACGTTCTTGGCATAGTCTGCCGGGGAAATCACGCCGACACACGCACCCGGGCCGCGCCCGACATGGTAGTCAAAGCAGGGGCGCCCGTTTTGCGCGCAAATCATATTGACGATGTCTTCCTCGCCCTTGTGGGACTCGACGATACGGCGACAACGACGCCACTCCGCACAGGATGCGGAGCAGATGGGGATAACCTTGCGCAGCGTATCTATCGTCTCACGTGCCGCGCGGCTATCGGTATAAGGTCCAAAATAGCGCGTTCCCGGCTTATGACGCTCACGCGTGTATTTGATAGCGGGATACAGGTCGCCCTTTGTAATGGCGATAAAGGGGTAGCTCTTGTCATCCTTGAGGTCGACGTTAAAGTACGGATGGTACTGACCAATCAAATTGCGCTCGAGCACCAACGCCTCGTGCTCGGTCTCCACCACGATATAGTCAAAGCTCGCCACCAGCTGCATCATCAGCGGGATCTTCTGGCGCTCGTCCTGCAGCGTCACGTACTGACGCATACGGGCGCGCAGGTTTTTCGCCTTGCCCACGTAGATGACATCGCCCTTGGCGTCTTTCCAAA
>CAUCXP010000219.1 GCA_958446785.1 uncultured Collinsella sp.
CGCCTAAGGCGTCGTGCGGAAGCAGGGGCAGCGCCTGCTTGAGTGAGGTGCCCTCGACCCACTCCATGAGGATGAGCGGGTCGTCCTCGCATGAACCGTAGCCATAGACACGCGGAAATCCGCGCAGGTGCGAGACGGTACACAGATGACGGTACTCCTCGAACAGCGCGGCGGTGTTGGCCAGGTGCTCTGCCGATTGCTCGGCAGAGCGATTGGGGCGCGGGGGGGGGTAAGGATGGCGTTGTCCTTGAGCAGCTTGACGGCAAAGACCTCGCCGCTCGTGTTGGTCGCGCGCAGCACGTGCCCGATGTTGCCGTTGTTGCGGTGGGCCGTCTGGAGAATAAGCGTCATAAACCGACGCTTGGCGTCGTCCTTGGCGCTGGGGTCGACCGCCACGGCGGTATCGAACGTGTCGAGACGGATGAGTTTGTCGCCAGAGGCGGTGTTGGTGGTATCCAAGGCGTTCCTTTGTCTGACATGGGTTGCCGCGCGTATACGTGGGCAGTGCGGATATCGGTAAAATACCATGATAGCCACACTGCCCACGTATACCGTTGAGTGTTGTCGTTTACGATGCAGAAGGTAGAAGACGAAAGACGGACGGCGACCGTCTTTCGATCGCCGTCCGCGCTAGTCCACAATGACAAGGAATGTCGTGTAGAGACCCAGATGGAGCCTGTCGCTGTTTTCGATTTCCACTGGGGGATAGATCTTGCCGGGCTCGCGTTGGTCGCGCGGCGGCTCAATCACAATATCGCCGTCGCCCGCGCCCGATTCGAGTACCGTGCCGTTGGTCGATCCAAGGCCCTGGGCGTACCAGTGCCCACCCTCGAGCCAAATGCGAAGATGCTCGCGCGATGCGTCGGCGCCCACATCGGTGATGCTGGGCGAGGTTTTGGGCAAGGACCCAATTACCGTGCCGCGCGGATCGCGTGTGAGGGGATGGATTTGCATGTCGGCGCAGTTGTCGGCATGGGTTCTGAGCAGACCGAGGTTGGGGGCGACAGTGCGCGGCTGCTCCAGGCTGCTCATAAAGCCACGTCCGACGGTAGTTTCGGTGGTGCCAAAGTGCCCGCCTGTCTTGCTGTCGCAAAAGCGCTCGACGGTGGCCACGCCTTGGATGGGGTCAGCGAGCGCCCCCGTTGCCACAAAGAGCATAAGGTAAAGCGTACTCTTCTCGCGCACGGCATTGCCGTCAAAGTTGTCGATGTGATTGAGGGCATTTGCATATAGGCGGCTGTCCAGCTTGTAGCTGGCGAGAGCCGACATCATTTCGTTGGCGGCCGGGCCGCGATAGTGCTCGGCGATTGCCTGATAGGCGGACTCGCCGCCGCCGAGCTTGCTGCAGATTGCCGCGGAAAGATTGAGCGTGGTGACGGCAAAGTCGCTGTAGATGGCGGGCGCGCACTGGTCAGGCTCGCGATGGACGATGTAACGGGTGAGATACGAGCGGTTGGAAGAGCATTTCTCGAGCAGGGTACTGCCGAGATAAGAGTTTCCATTGATGAGCATTCGGGCGATCTCGAGATGTTTAAGACCGCCGAACGAGCGAATATCGTTATAGAGGACCGAGCAAGGCGTCTCTGCTGCCACGGATACCTCCTTTGATTGCTTCCTAGCCAATAAGGCGATAGGAATTAATGGCCCTCGGTGGGCGACGTATTAAATGGCTGCGCAATATATAGCGTAACCAAAGCAACATTATAGGCCACATGTTCGAAATTGCAGGAAGACTGAGAGATTTGGTTTGGACTGGACGGAAATCCCCCTCTGTCTTGTTCTGTAACATTTAGGGCCGGTTTTGCTTCGCAGCCGTTACAGATTGAGACAATCAGCCGGGCCCGCCGCGTCCGCCTCGTCATCTGTGGTTTACGTGGGGGCATGCGAAGCACGGGTATACTAACCCGCGGCGAATCTGCTCCATCGCTTAGTGCTGCTGCGTCTGGACGGCGCGTGATAGGGCTGCCAAAGCGATCGCCAGCGTGCTGAGCAACGTCCTCTCTGTGCGCACCCGTTTTTGTATGTATTAGCGCACTACCAAGCACGCCCGCGCGGCCGCATGCCGTGCCCATTGCGCGTGCAGATAAGGAACAACAACATATGCGTAATTCTGTATCCGACGTCACCGACGCCGAGATTCTGGACGAGACCCGCGAGGCCATGACCCAGGCTGCCTTCGATGCTGCCGATGAGGCCAATGCCGCCCAAGCCGTCGAGTCCGCTACCGAGAGCCTGCCCGCCTTTGACGAGCTGGGGCTTTCGGACGAGATGCTCCGTGCTATCGAGAATCTGGGCTACACGGCGCCCACGCCCGTTCAGGCCGGCTCCATCCCCGTGGTGCTCGAGGGTCGCGACCTGCTTGCCGCCGCCCAGACCGGCACCGGCAAGACGGCCGCCTTCTTGCTGCCGACCATGAACAACCTGGAGCACATTGCTCCGCCCAAACCCGTGCGTGAGCGCGGCGGCCGCAACCGCCGTCGCGGTGCCAAGAAGCCCGAGGGCAACGGCCGTGGCCCCGTGATGCTCGTCATCACCCCTACGCGCGAGCTTGCCCAGCAGATCGACGAGGTCGCGAGCAAAATCGCCGACGTCACCGGCCATGTTGCCGTGACCGTCGTGGGCGGCGTGAGCTACAAGCCCCAGACCGCTGCCCTCAAGTACGGTTGCGACATCCTGGTCGCCACGCCGGGCCGTCTGGTCGATCTGATCGAGCAGGGTGCCTGCCACCTGGACGAGGTCAAGGTGCTGGTGCTCGACGAGGCCGATCGCATGCTCGACATGGGCTTTTTGCCCGCCGTCCGCCGCATTGTGCGCGAGACGCCGGCCGAGCGCCAGACGCTGCTGTTCTCGGCGACGCTCGACGAGGAGGCCGTGGGCGAGATCACCGACCTGGTGAGCGACCCGGCCCGCGTGGAGATCGCGCCGGCCACGTCGACCGCCGACACCGTCGATCAGTTTGTGTTCCCGGTGTCCATCGAGGCAAAGAACAACCTGCTGCCTGAGTTCCTCAAAAAGGAGGGCCCGGAGCGCACCATCGTCTTTATGCGCACCAAGCACCGCGCCGACAGCTGCTGCCGTCGCCTTGAGCGCAAGGGTATCAAGGCCGCCGCGATTCACGGCAACCGCAGCCAGGCCCAGCGCGAGCGCGCGCTTTCTGCCTTCCGCGACGGCACCGTCGACGTGCTGGTGGCAACCGATGTTCTCGCCCGCGGCATCGACATTAGCGACGTACGCTACGTCGTGAACTTCGACGTGCCGGCCGAGCCGACCGACTATATCCACCGCATTGGCCGTACGGGCCGCGCCGGCGAGCTGGGCTGGGCCATTACGTTTGTGACCGAGCAGGACGTCGACGAGTTCTACGAGATTGAGAAGCTCATGGACAAGACGGCCG
>CAUCXP010000220.1 GCA_958446785.1 uncultured Collinsella sp.
AGCGCTCGTTTTGCTCGCGCTCAACGTCCTCGACACCCATGCCGCCCACACGGCTCACCGTGCCGACGAAGTACGCGTTGACGAACTCCGGCGTAAAGCCCACAGCCTCGAAGATCTGCGCCGAATGGTAGCTCTGCACCGTGGAGATGCCCATCTTGGACATGATGGAGACGATGCCGGCGGTCGCAGCCTTGTTGTAGTTGGCGATGCCCTGCTCGGCCGTCACGTCCAGGTCGCCGTGTGTCGCCAGATCGCGGATGCAGACATGTGCGTTGTACGGATAGATGCCGCTCGCGGAGTAGCCCACCAGTGCCGCAAAGTCGTGCGGAGACACGGCGTCACCGCACTCCACCACGATATCGGCAAAGGTGCGCACGCCAGCACGGATCAGGTGGTTGTGCACGCAGCCCACGGCGAGCAGCGACGGCACGGGCACCTCGCCCGCAGCGGCACGGTCGCTCAGCACCACGATGTTCACGCCATCGCGAACCGCAGCCTCGACGTCTTCGGCAAGCTGCTTGAGCGCAGCCTGCAGCGCGCCCTCACCCGCGTCGCGGCGGTACACGGCACGGAACCGGCGGGTCTTAAAGCCCACGCGGTCGATGGCACAGATATGTTCGAACTCTTCCTCGTTGAGCAACGGGCGCTCCAAGCGCACCAGCTGACAGGCCGTACGGGAATCCTCAAGCAGGTTGCCGTGGTTGCCCAGGTAGAGCGTGGTCGAAGTTACCATATGCTCGCGCAGGGCATCGATCGGAGGATTCGTGACCTGGGCGAACAGCTGATAGAAGTAGTCAAAGAACGAACGCGTCTTCTTGGACAGGCAGGCCAACGGCGCATCGATACCCATCGAGGCGAGCGGGGCCTTGCCCTGCTGGGCCATGGGGCGCACGACCTCGTCAACATCATCCCAGTGATAGCCGAGCTTGGCCATGCGCACGGCGGCGGGCACCTCGGCATCCTCGGCGGGCGCGGGCGCGGCGGGCTCATCGAGCGCGTCGACGGTCAGTGTCTCCTCGGCAATCCAGTCGCGGTAGGGCTTCTCCTTGGCATAGCGGGCGCGCAGCTCGTCGTTGTAGATCACGCGGCCGCGGGCAAAATCGACCTCGAGCATCTGGCCCGGTCCCAGGCAGCCGCTCGTCAGGATGTTCTCGGGGCTCACCTCGATGGTGCCCACCTCGCTTGCCAGCATAAAGCGGCCATCGCGCGTCACGTAGTAGCGGGCGGGGCGCAAGCCGTTGCGGTCGAGGGCGGCGCCCAGCGTGCGACCGTCGGTAAAGGCGATGGCCGCCGGGCCGTCCCAGGGCTCCATGAGCATGGACTGGTAAGCGTCGTAGGCGCGGCGCTCCTCACTCAGGCTATCGTTGTGGTCCCACGGCTCGGGCAGCAACATGGACGCGGCACGCGTGAGCGGGCGACCGTTCATGACCAAGAATTCGAGCACGTTGTCCAGAATCGCGGAGTCGGAACCCTCGCGGTTGATGATGGGCATCACGCGCTCAAGATCGTGCTGCAGCACGGGGCTGTACAGGTTGGGTTCGCGGGCGCGAATCCAGTTGACGTTGCCCTTGAGGGTGTTGATCTCGCCGTTATGGATGATAAAGCGGTTGGGGTGCGCACGCTCCCAGCTGGGCGTGGTGTTGGTGGAGTAGCGCGAGTGGACGAGCGCCACGGCCGTTTTGACGGCGGCGTCGTTGAGGTCGATGAAGAAGCGGCGCATCTGCGTGGCGACCAGCATGCCCTTGTACACGATGGTGCGCGAGCTCATGGAGCACACGTAGAAGATCTTGTCTCGCAGGGCAAACTCGGCATCGTCCTTCTTTTCGATGGTGCGGCGGCACACGTACAGGCGACGCTCAAAGGCATCGCCGGCGGGCGTGTCGTCCGGACGGCCCAGGAAGGCCTGCAGGATAGTGGGCATGCAGGCGCGGGCCGTCTCGCCCAGGTCGTGCGGGTCGACGGGCACCTCGCGCCAAAAGAGCAGCGGCACGCCGGCCTCGGCACAGCCCTCCTCAAACACGCGGCGGGCATCCTCTACGCCCTTGTCGTCCTGCGGGAAGAACAGCATGGCCACGCCATAGTCGCCCTCTGCCGGCAGAATCTGACCGCACTTTTGAGCCTCTTTACGGAAAAAGTGATGCGGAACCTGGAACAGGATGCCAGCGCCGTCGCCGGTGTTCTTCTCGAGTCCCGTGCCGCCGCGGTGCTCCAAGTTGACCAGAATGGACAGTGCGTCGTCCAGAATCTGGTGATGGCGCTCACCGTTGATATCGGCAAGCGCGCCGATACCACATGCATCGTGGTCGAATTCGGGGCGGTAAAGGCCCTGCTGCTGAGCGGAATCTACCTGCATCGCGATCCTCCCCTAGATATTAGACAGTCAGTTGAATAGGCATACTAGGAGCATCGCCGGCCCGTTGTGTTTCCCACCCGTTTCGAAACAATCGCGTAACGCGCGCCCTACGAGTGGACACCGCCGACCTTAAGGGCGGCAACAAGGCCCCCAAGTTCGGCCCGTAAGCTCACCGCTTCAAACATCTCAATCTGTAACAGGAAGGGCCGGCTTTGGCGGTCAGCTGTTACAGATCGAGATTTTCCATAGGACCATTTCTTCCTGTCTCGATCCGTAACACCTAGGCCCAATTTCCATCCCTAGTTGTTACAGATCAAGACAGTTCGCAGCCCCCCTTCATCACCCTATTCAAATACAACAATTTTGTTAGTCTTGGTTAACTTTTAAGCTTAAAACGGGTATCCTTTGCGGCGTCAAGCAAACGGCACGCACACCGTGCCAGATCAAGGAGGCCCCTATGGCGCACCGAGCAGACCGACAGACAATGCAACTTGTCCTTATCCGTCACGGAGAATCCGAGTGGAACAAACTCAACCTGTTCACCGGCTGGACCGATGTCGAGCTCACCGACACGGGCCGCGAAGAAGCCGCAGCAGGCGGTCGCGCCCTCAAAGAAGCCGGTTTCGACTTTGACGTCTGCTACACCTCGCGTCTCAAGCGCGCAATTCACACCCTCGATATCGTGCTCGGCCAAATGGATCGCGAGTGGCTGCCCGTCATCAAATCCTGGAAGCTCAACGAGCGCCACTACGGTGCGTTGCAGGGTCTCAACAAGGCCGATGCCGCCGCGGAGCACGGCGACGAACAGGTGCTCATCTGGCGCCGCTCCTTCGATATCTGCCCGCCGGCACTCGAGCCGGACGACGCGCGCGACCCCCACACCCAGGAGCAATACCGCGACATCGCGCCCGATCAGCTGCCCTATACCGAGTGCCTCAAGGACACGATCGCCCGCGCCTGGCCCTATTTCGAAGACGAGATTCGCCCCCAGATGCTCGCCGGCAAGCGCGTACTCATCGCCGCGCACGGCAACTCCCTGC
>CAUCXP010000221.1 GCA_958446785.1 uncultured Collinsella sp.
CCCTCGGAGCCGAAGAGCGCCGAAATGAGGGGCAGGCCCATATAGCCCGCATTGGTACCAACTGAGCTAACGACCCAAAGCTAAAGTCCGTTGTGGCGGACTTTAGAGGAGATATCGTGTGGTGGGCCGTCAGGGGGTCGAACCCTGGACCTTGGGATTAAGAGTCCCCTGCTCTACCAACTGAGCTAACGACCCGATATCAACACGAAGCAAGAACTGGGGTGGGTAAAGGGACTCGAACCCTCGACCTACGGGACCACAACCCGTCGCTCTAGCCAACTGAGCTACACCCACCGTGTCCTGTGCGCTTCGCGCTCGACTATTATTGCAAGGAACGCCACGCGATGCAAGCCCCAATTTTCAAGAATTTTGAAAAGAGTTTTTCGAGACCATTTCAAGCAAATCCCATCGATTCCATAGGAGTAAACTTGCTCCACCCAATGCTCGAAAGGATAGGCATGAAAGAACTCTCCAACCGCACGGCGGCGTTTACCGATTCGGTCATCCGCCGCATGACGCGCATCTCCAACAAGTATGGTGCCGTCAACCTGTCGCAGGGCTTCCCCGATTTCGATCCCCCGGCGCAGCTGCTCGATAGCCTCAGCACCATTGCCACCGACCCCAAGCCGCTTTACCACCAGTACTCCATCACCTGGGGCTCCCAGGCCATGCGCGAGGCGCTTGCCACCAAGCAGGAGCACTTTATGGGCATGCCGATCAACCCCAACGAGAACATCGTGGTCACCTGCGGCTCCACCGAGGCCATGATGGCCGCCATGATGACGGTCACAAACCCCGGCGACAAGGTCGTCATTTTCTCGCCGTTCTACGAGAACTACGGCGCCGACACGATCCTCTCGGGCGCTGAGCCCATCTATGTGCCGCTCAACCCGCCCACCTTTGACTTCGACCGTGAGGTCCTCGAGGCAGCCTTCCGAGACAACGATCCCAAGGCAATCGTCCTATGCAACCCGTCCAACCCCTGTGGCAAGGTCTTTACCCGCGAGGAGCTCACCTTTATCGCAGACCTGTGCAAAAAGTACGACGCCTACTGCATCACCGACGAGGTATACGAGCACATCGTCTACGCGCCCCACGAGCACGTCTATATGGCCACGCTGCCCGGCATGTTCGAGCGAACCATCAGCTGCAGCTCGCTGTCCAAGACCTACTCCATCACCGGCTGGCGTCTGGGCTACACTATCGCCCCTGCCGAAATCACCGAGCGCATCAAGAAGGTCCACGACTTCCTCACCGTAGGCGCCGCCGCTCCCCTGCAAGAGGCCGTCGTCACCGCCCTCAACTTCGACGACAGCTATTACCAGGAGGTCCTCGACCTCTACACCGCCAAGCGCGACCTATTCTGTCAGGGACTCGACAGCATCGGCCTCACGCACAACGTGCCGCAGGGCGCCTACTACGTGATGATGGACATCTCTGAGTTTGGCTATGACAGCGACCTCAACTTCTGCGAGGATCTGGCCTCCAAGGTGGGCGTGGGCGCCGTTCCGGGCTCCAGCTTCTTCCGCGAGCCCGTCAACCACCTCATCCGCTTCCACTTTGCCAAGCGAGACGAGACGCTTAACGCGGCGCTTGAGAACCTCAAGTTCCTGCGTGATAAAATCAAACCGCGCGGGTAAGGACGGCCCGGCACTAAATGCACCCCGAGGCCGGTCACATCCTGGTCACGCGCGACCCGCGCGACACCATTGGCGAGCACAGCGCCTGCCCCTTCCACGACAACTGCCTCGAGGGCCTCATCGCCGGCCCCGGCGTTAAAAGGCGCTGGGATGGCAAGAGCGCCGGAGACATGGCCGATGACCCGGAGGCCATGGATCTGCTCGCCGGCTATCTGGCGCAGGCGCTCATGACCTTCATCCTGTGCTATGCGCCGCAGAAGATCGTCATCGGCGGCGGCGTGGCCGACCACACCCCCATCGTGCCGCTCGCGCGCAAGAAGTGCGCCGAGATGCTCAACGGCTATATCGTCACGCCCGAGGTCAACGACATCGATACCTACATCGTCAACAACAGCCTCGAGGGCAAGCAGGGCATCATGGGCTGCCTGGCCCTAGGCGCACAGGCGCTTCAGTAACAGACGCACCCACAGGGCGTGGCGCACCCGGCAAATCCGACCTATGGAACGACGCCGCCACACCTCATATAAGCCCTCCAATAAAAAAGGCCGCCTAGGACCAAACAATGCGTCCTTAGGCGGCCTTTTTGGCGCACATCAGCGACCGTAAGAGATATCGGAGCACAACGCCCGTTGCCGCTCCACAGCAGTCGATCATCACATCAGTGATCATGCCGGCGCGTCCCGGCACAAAGAGCTGAATCGTCTCGTCGATCGAGGGAATCAGCAGCAGGAACACTGCCGTGGGCAGCAGCACGTCAAAGGTGCGTCGGCCCTCAAAATCAAAGGCGTGCGTTGCCAGGATGCCGAGCACCAAATACTCGGTAAAATGCGCGCACTTACGAACAACAAAGTTGGTCACCCATTCATATGGAAGTCCCACGCCGTGCAGGAAACCGCGGATAGCTTCCATGACCGTTAGGCTCAGTGAGCCCGACCCCGAGCCGGGAACCAGCGAATTGCCCCAGATCAAGAGCGCCATCAGGCAGGTTACGACCGCCCATTTTCGATTGATCTTAACCATGCAGAAGTTATGCCTCCGCACGGAGCGGCGCGAAGCTGGCGGTACCGCCCTCGATAACGCTCAGATAAGCACGGCCCGTACGCTTGGCGGTAGAGGACTGAAGACGCTCGATCTCTTCCTCGAGGATCTGATTGACGCGCTCGTGACGACGATTTTCCATAATGCCGGCGGCAATAGCCTCGACCCGCTCGATGCTCTCACGCGAGATACGGGCAGTATCCTCGGGGAACACAGCGCTGTGACGGCCGACATAGGCGGGGGCAGCAGGCTGAGGGGCAGCGACGGGAGCGGGGGCTGAAACAGGAGCAGGCTCGTCAATCTCATCCAGAATCGCGGTGGCGGCGGCCCACATACCCTCGTGGCCCGAGTAATCGGCCATGGGGACATCAACCTCGAGCGAGGCGTCCGGAAGGTCGCCGGTGTCGATGCGATCTTGGGCATCAATCGATGCGGTGATGGCTGCAGGCTCATCGAGGTCATCGAGATCGATGCCCGCGGCACCGGAGATGATAGGCATGCTGGCGAGGTTTGCATTGTACGGCGCAGCCTCAGCCGCCTGCTGCTGGGCAGGAGCGCCCCAAAGCGAGCTTTCGGCGGCGCGGCGGGCGGCAACGGCCTCCTCGTCCGCGGTCATGGCTTCATCAACGTACGAATTATCGGCAGAAGCGTTCGCGTCCGCCGAGGTAGCGCTGTAGGCGTTATT
>CAUCXP010000222.1 GCA_958446785.1 uncultured Collinsella sp.
ACCCGAGATCGGCATGGAGAATGCACCGCCCGTGGCGTCCTTGAGAATGACGCCAAAGAACAGCTGCAGCAACATACCGAGCCAGAAGGCTGGGACGGCAACGAGAATCGACGTGGTGAGCGTTACCAAAATATCCCAGAAGGAATAACGCTTAACCGCCGAAATGATACCCGCACCGATACCCATGATTGCCTCGAGCACGATGGCGCACGCGGCAAGTTTGACCGTATACGGATACTTCTGGGCAAAGATTTCCGTAACCGGCAGCTTGCGCTGGTACGAATTGCCCAGATCGCCATGAAGCAGGCCGTTCATGTAATACAAGTAACGGTCCACGAGCGACGTTTGAACGGGGTCGCCGTTCTCGTCAAGGATCGCGTTGCCGTCCTCGTCCGCCTGGACCAGGTGATAGCGCACGCGAAGTTGAAGCTCTACCTCGGGGGACAGAGCCTTGTCTCCACCGATCAGCTTGATCGGGTCTCCCGGCACAATATTCTGGAGGGCGAACAGAATCAACGTAACGCCCAAAAATACCGGGATGAACTGAAGCACACGTTTAACGATGTACTTACCCATACCACTCCCCTATCTAGGGATTAACCTAAATGGGATGCCGATCGCCAGACCGGCATCCCAAAATTACCATCAGCCAGTTTACCCCAGGTTAGGGAGAACTGTATGTTTCCCATGAGGTCTACGTAAATACTTGACCCTCATGGAAGCTGCAAAACTCTTAGGCGAGCTCAGCGGTACCCAAATCGGCGTGCTTCTGCGGATCGACATAGAGGTGCTTGATGCGATCGGAGCCAGCGATGGTGTGCGTGTAGAACATCACCGGGATGACCGGGCAGTCAGCGGCGACCATAGCGTCAGCCTCCTGCATCTTGGCGATGCGCTCGTCGTCGTCAACCGTGGCACGGGCCTCATCGACCTTGGCATCGAACTCGGGGTTGTTGTAACCGGAGCGGTTGTCGCCACCGAGGGAGTCGGAGTGGAACAGCGGGTACAGGAAGTTGTCCATGATCGGGTAATCGGCAATCCAGCCCAGACGACCGAACTGATAGTTGAAGTTCTGATACTGCTCGAGCAGGGCAGACCACTCGGGAGTATCGGAGACGGCGGTGACGCCCACCTTGGCGAGGTCGCCGATGATGGACTCCATGATCTCCTTGTGGCCACCGTCCTGGTTGTAGGACAGGGTCACATTAATGCCACGATCACCGTTAGCGCCAGCGGGAGCGACCTTGTCGAGGTACTCGTTAGCCTTGTCGACGTCATAGGCGCAGAACTCCCATGCGCCCTCCTTGTAGCCGGCGATTCCCGGAGGAACGATGCCGTCAGCGGGGGTACGGGTGCCCTTGAAGATGGTCTTGCAGATGGCCTCACGGTTGATAGCCAGGGAGATGCCCCTGCGCAGGTCAGCGTTGTTGAACGGCTCGGCCGTGGTGTTGCAGGTCAGGTAGTAGGTGGAAGGCTCGGAGCCGAGCAGCATGCGCTCGCCATCACCCATGGTGTAGCCATCCTTGGACTCGCCGCGGTCCTTCTTGGCGGCGTCGATCTGAGCAACGGGAACGTCGCAGACATCGAGGTTGCCGGCCTGGAACTCCTTGTAAGCGGTCTCCACGTCCTTGATGACCTGGAAGTGGATGGCGTCGATCTTGGCCTTGTCGCCATAGTAATCGTCAAACTTCTTGAGGTTGATCTCCTGACCATCCTCCCACTTGCCGTCCATCATGAACGGGCCGTTACCGACCGGGGCAAGGTAGAAGCTCTTGACATCGGACTCGGCGCACTCGGGAACCGGGGACAGAGCCGGGTGAGAGGCGACGAACGGGAAGTCGGCGTAGGCGGAAGTCAGCTTGACGACGAGGGTCTCGTCATCCGGGCAGGTAACGCCGGACAGCTCGGTAGCATTACCGGCAAGCAGATCGTCATAGCCCTCGACCATGGAAAGGTGGTAGGAGACCTCGGAAGGACCATACTCGGTAGCGATGGCCGACTTAGTGTTGACCAGGCGCTCCCAGCCGAGCTTGAAGGACTTGGAGGTAACGTCGTCACCGTTGTGGAACTTAGCCTTCTTGATCTTGAAGGTAAACTCAGTGGCGTCGTCGTTAGCCTCAAAGGACTCGCAAGCCAGCGGAACGATCTCGCCCTTCTCGTTATCATACTCCGTCAGAGCGTCGAAGAGCTGGTACTCGACCTGAGTGCCCTGATCCTCCTGGACGTTGTAGGGGTCGATGCAGACCGGGTTGTTGATGTAGAAGTTCAGCGTCGAACCGGACTCAGAACCGGAAGCGTCGCCGCCCTTCTTGCCGCATGCGGCAAGAAAAGCCATGGAGCTCGCAGCGAGGGTGCCGCCAACAAAGGCGCGACGACCCATAACGGGCTGGTGGAACATAGAATCAGCCATGCCATCCTCCTTATGAGATAGGACAAAGTGAATTCGGCCGGGCAACGTCGAGACAGCCCGATCGAACCATTCAAACGCGGCCCGCCGTTATGGCTGGTTATGCAGTGCGGACCAACGTTTCGCAATACAGTAGCGCATTTTATGCACAATATGGCGCTAATTCCGGTTAACGGTCGAGAATTTCTTTAGTTAGGCGAAGTATGTGGGGATATTTTGACTCTATTACAAGTCTGTAAACAAAAAGGGCCCCGCACATGCGGGACCCTTTACAAACGTATATACGCCGATGCTTAGTAGCCGACGATGCCCTGCGGGAAGAAGAACATGCACAGAACGACACACGCAGCAAAAACGACGGCCATAATTACCGTCAGGCGATCGAGGTTCTGCTCCATGACGCCCGTGGCAGAGCTGGAGTTATACAGCGAGCTAGCGATCATATCCGAAACGCCGGTACCCTTACCGGAGTGCATCAGGACGAGAATCGTCAGCGCCACGGCAGAGATAGCCCAAACGACAAACAGAAGAATCTGGAACGGACCCATAGATAAGCTCCTTAATAGAACAATTCAAACTCCAGTACTGTACCACAATCCACCGCTCTCCCCTACCTGCCACTCAAGGACGGGGTGGAAATGGCAGAAATACCAAAAAGGGGGTTGTCCGGTTGTGGACAACCCCCTTACTAGAAAACGGTATTTGTTTTCTATTAGGCCTCGGTGGCGAGCACGCGACCCGTCATCTCGGCGGAAGGCTCAATACCAGCCATGGTGAGCATAGTCGGAGCGATATCGGAAAGACGGCCGTCCTCGATACCGGTGAGCTTGGCCTTCTCATCAACGATGATGAACGGCACACGGTTGGTGGTGTGAGCCGTAAACGGATGCTTGGAACCGTCGGAAG
>CAUCXP010000223.1 GCA_958446785.1 uncultured Collinsella sp.
TCAATGACAGGCTGAAGAACAGCCACCGCTTTCTTCATAGTACGTGCCGTTTTCATTCGCGAGCTCGTCGGCCGCGGTGTCGAGGTCGAGATTCGCGCTCTGGCCGACGACCCCAAGGTCGATGCCCTAAGCGCCCTCTAATTGGGAACCACGGGCGGCGCGCACGGCGCCGCCCCTATTCGTGGGCGTACCGGATAAACGCTTTACCCGTTACCCCCATCTACCGTTCACCGGGAGTACACGCCCGTTGAGCGATTGGTATTAAATAGTTTTCGCATGACTATATAATTGGTATCAAATCATTTGCACCGGTTTAGGTGTTAACAGCACACCGGTACAAGCTGGATCTGTCTGGGCGATTGTCGGCATGGAAAAGGGCGCGCTGACAAGTCGGGAATCGCCGCGCGGATCCAAGAGGGATCAAAGGGAGGAACAATGCTTGTTCAAGCGATCCTCATCGGACTTATCGCTGCCTTCGGTAAGCTCGATTATCAGCTCGGTACGCTCTATGCGTTCCGCCCGATCGTTCTGTGCCCGCTCGTCGGCATAGTCCTCGGGGACCTGCAGTCCGGCCTCGCCATCGGTGCGAGCCTCGAGCTGCTCTTCATGGGTTCAATCTCCATCGGCGCTTACGTGCCGCCCGATGAGTGTATTGGCGGTGTGCTCGCCTGCGCCTTCGCTATTCAGCTGGGTCAGAGCACCGAGGCCGCTATCGCGCTCGCGATGCCCATCGCCACTCTGTGCCTGGCCATTAAGAACGTCGTCAACGCCGGTATGCCCCTTCTGGTCGACCGTGCCGACGTCTTTGCCAGCAAGGGTAACCTCAAGGGTATCTACGCTATGCACTGGATTATCGGTCTCGTGATTGTCGTCCTGGCCTTTATCCTGTGCTCGGTCTCCTTCTATCTGGGTGCCGACGCTGTTCAGGGCCTGCTCGACTTCATCCCGACGTTCGTCCTCGATGGCTTTGGCGTCGCAGCCAACATCCTGCCTGCCATGGGCTTCGCCATGCTCGGCCGTCTGGTGCTTACCAAGCAGCTCGTGCCGTTCTACTTCCTGGGCTTCCTGCTGTGCTCCTATGCCAACGTGCCCGTCCTCGGCGTCGCCCTGATCGCAATCATCATCGGCATCGACAAGTACGACCTGCTGGGCCTTGGTGGCGCCCAGTCCCAGCTTTCTGTGGAAGGGGATGAGGACGATGACTTCTAATTCCGAGAACCAGATTACTCGCTCCGACCTCATTAAGAGCGCCGTGAACACCGGCGCCCTGGGCATGGAATTCTCCTGGACCTACTACAAGCAGATGAACATTGCCTTCTGCCTGATGGTCGCCAACATGCTCAAGAAGATCTATGCCGGCCGTCCCGATGATTACGCCGAGGCCTTGCACCGTCACAGCGCATTCTTCAACATCACCCCGCAGCTCGCTCCCTTCGTGGGTGGCATCGCGATGGCCATGGAAGAAAAGGTCGCTCGTGGCGAGGTTGAGCCCGAGAGCGTCAACGACATCAAGGCCGCCCTCATGGGTCCGCTTTCCGGCCTGGGTGACTCCTTCTTCCTGTCCACCCTGCGCGTCGTCGCCGCTGCCGTGGGCATCAGCCTGTGCCAGGCCGGCAACGTCTTTGGCCCCATCGCCTTCCTGCTCGTCTACAACATCCCGGCGTTCCTGATTCGTATCTTTGGCGCTATCAAGGGTTATGAGCTAGGCATTGGCTTCCTCGACGAGGCTCAGAAGACCGGCCTGATGCAAAAGATCATGGCCTGCGTCGGCATTGTCGGCGTCATGGTCGTCGGCGCCATGAGCAAGGACATGTTCTGGGCTTCGTTGCCCATCGCCATTGGTCAGGGCGACTCCGCCCAGACTCTCCAGGACATCCTGGACGGTATCATGCCCGGTATGCTCGGCATGGCCGCCTTCTGGCTCTACTATTGGCTGCTCTCCAAGAAGATCAACCCGATGGTCCTGATCCTCTGCACCATGGTCGTGGGCATCATCGGCGCTTACTTTGGCGTGCTTGCCTAATATGTTCGAATCGCGCTTCCATCGCGTCTAACGGTTGCGTCGATCTTTGGGGGCTTGTCGCATCTGCGGCGGCCCCCTGTTTTTTAAAACTCCGTACGAAAGGGGAGGGCTATGGTCGTACCCGAGCTTTCGCTCATGAACATCAACCATCGTTACTACAGCATCGAGACGTTTTTTAAGGCTGCAGGTGAGGCCGGCTATCGCAATATCGAGCTGTGGACCGGCTCGATGCACCTGTATGTGGATTGCCATGAGCACGATTCGGTGGATAAGATTCGCGATCTTGCCGCCCAATACGGTATCAAGATCGTGTGCGTGTGCCCCGAGCAGAACAACCCCAAGCCGTGGAACGTCGCGGTGCGCGGTGAGGCGGGCCAAAAACGCATCCTCTCGTACTTTAAGAATGTGATCGACGTTGCCGTTGAGTTGGGCGTGCCGCAGATTCTGGTGACGAGTGGTTGGGCCTATCTGGACGAGCCAGCTGAGGACGCCTGGTCCCGCAGCGTCGCCATGCTGCGCTCGGTGTGCGACTACGCTGACACACGCGGTATTCGCGTCGCGCTCGAGGCGCTGCAGCCGTCGGAGTCCGTGCTGGTCAATACGGCACAGGATGTCGCGCGCATCCTCGAGGCGGTCGATCGCCCCAACCTGAAGGCATGTATCGACTTTGGCGCCATGGAAGTTGCCGGCGACACAATCGACGGCTACTTTGAGGTTTTGGGCGACAAGATCGTTCACACCCACTTTGTCGATGTGGGCGGTGGCACGACGCATCTTGCCTGGGGCGACGGCGAGCGTGATATGCGTGCCGACCTCGAGGCACTCATGCGCCACGGCTATACGGGCTATGTCTCGGCCGAGACGTGTGATGGCCGCTACTATCAGGATCCGTCCAAGGCGACGACTCAGGTTATCGAGATGTATCGCCGTGTGACAGCGGGGATGGAAGCCGAATAACTAAACTGCGCGGTTGCGCCGGAAACGCTTGGGCGGGTCTGGCGCAACGCTTTTATAGCTGGCGAGTTGTGGGGAACCCGTTGGCAGTAGCGCTCGAAATAGACAACTATTGGCGTTGTAATACCACTCGGGCGAGGAAACCGACCGTTCGCCGCAAATCTCCGTGAGTTTGGATTGGTATTAAATAATAAGCAATCGTATGGCTATAATTGGTATCAGCAAGAAGCGCGATGTATAGAATTGCGCACATGTGATGGGAGGACACACATGAAGGAGACCGAGAAGATCGAGATCATGCACTTCGACCAGGAGGGCTACCTCG
>CAUCXP010000224.1 GCA_958446785.1 uncultured Collinsella sp.
GTGGAGGAGTACCGCGACGCCGGTTACCTTTCCGACGCCTTCGTCAACTACCTGGCGCTGCTCGGCTGGTCGCTCGACGGCGAGACCACGATCATCCCGCGCGATGTCCTAGCCAGCAAGTTCTCGCTCGACCGCATCTCCAAGAACCCGGCGACCTTCGACCCAAAGAAACTCGACTGGGTCAACGCCGAGTACATCAACGGCATGTCCGATGCCCAGTTTGCCGACGAGATCATGGTCCCCGAGCTGCACGAGGCGGGTCTCATCGAGGGCAACGTCGAGTACGGCGAGGACTGGATCGACGCGCTTGCCGCAATCGTCAAACCGCGCACCAAGATGCCGGCCGACTCCGTGACCGTCGCCGCTCCCATCTTCGCTACGGCCGAGACGCTCGAGTATGACGAGAAATCCGTTAACAAGGGCCTGGCTAAGGAAGGCATGGGTGCCATTCTGGATGCCGCCAAGGCCGCGCTCGAGGGCGTGGACAAGTGGACTGCCGAGGCCATCGACGCCGCGCTTGAGCCGCTGCCCGAGCAGATGGACCTCAAGAAGCGCGTGGTATTCCAGGCCGTGCGCGTCGCCGTCTGCGGCAACATGGTGAGCCCCCCGCTGGGCGAGACCATGGCGCTCGTCGGCCGCGACGACTGCCTGGCACGCATCGACCGCGCCCGCACGATGGCGCTGTAGTAGACGCGTAAACGCATGTATCCGAGCCCCGTTCCCCCGAGCGGGGCTCTTGTTTCTGTACCGATGAGTGGGTTGCTGGGACAAAATAATCAGTAGTGTTTGTCCCATGTTCGAGTGACGCAACAAGCTCGACACTCGTATCGGCCATGGGACAAACTCTACTGATTATTTTGTCCCACCCCTTTCAGGTCCGTTCGTTAGAGGTGGTGTATGGCTCAACAACTGTCGCTGTTTGGTTCGCCGGAACCGGAGGAAGCTCCGGTGAAGCCCAAGCCTGCCGCTGCCTCGGCTCAGTCTAAGCCTGCGCCCGAGCCCCCTGCCGCCTACGCGAGCGTGGTCCTCGACATCCCCACCCGTGCGCTGTCGGATCCGTTTGCTTACGGCATCCCTGAGTCCCTTGCCAACGAGGCGCAGATCGGATCCACGGTCCTGGTCCACTTTGGTAACCGTGCGGCCGCGGGCTATATCGTCGACATTGCGCCTGAGCTGAGCGACCTACAGGGCTACAATGCCCTCGACCCCGCGCGCATTAAAGCCATCGAAGCCATCCTCAGCAAACCCCTCTTTACCGCCGAGGCTGCCCGCATCGCACGTTGGATGAGCCGCGAGTATGTCGCGACGCTTTCCGAGTGCCTGCGCCTGTTCCTGCCCCCGGGCGGCAGTCCGCGCGTCGTTAAGGGCGATGACGGCGCATGGTCGGTTGAGCGCCCCGCCGTCAAGCCTATCCAAAACCGTTGGGTGATGCTTACGCCCGAAGGCTTTGACTATACGCCGCCCAAGACCGCGGTCCGCCAGCGCCAACTCATCGAGGCGCTCCGGTGCGGCCCGGTCACGACGCGCGACCTCAACCTTCTCTATAACAGCATGTCGGCGACCATCAAGGCGCTCAAAAAGCGCGGCGTCGTGGTGGTGGAGGAACGCCGTGCGTGGCGTGGCTGCAGCGAGCAGACCACGCTGTCCTCGGCAAGCGGCAAGGCGCCGGTCTCCCTTACCAACGGCCAGCAACAGGCGCTCGCGCAGATTGAGCGCGCCCGTCTGGACGCTCATGGCGACGTGGTGTTGGTCGACGGCGTCACCGGCTCCGGCAAAACCGAGGTTTACCTCTCCGCCATTGAGCGCGTGCTTGCAGCCGGTCGCTCGGCCTGCGTGCTGGTGCCCGAGATTTCGCTGACGGCCCAGACCGTCGGCCGCTTCCGTTCGCGCTTTGGCGAGACGGTCGCCGTGTTCCATTCGCGGCTTTCGGCCGGCGAGCGCCTGGACCAGTGGGATATGGTTGCCAGCGGTGCGGCCCGCGTGGTCGTCGGCGCACGTTCGGCGCTCTTTTGCCCGCTTGACGACCTGGGCCTCATCATCATTGACGAGGAGCACGAGACCAGCTACAAGCAGGGGTCCAGTCCGCGCTACCATGCGCGCGAGGTGGCAGCCGAGATGGCGCGCCGCTATCGCTGCCCGCTCGTGCTGGGGTCGGCCACGCCTTCTGCCGAGGCCCTCGACCGCTGCCGCCGCGGCATGTATAACGGTGCCACCTGGACGCGTGTCGAGATGCCCGAGCGCCCCGGACACGCCGTGCTGCCTACGGTCCGCATTGCTGACCTGCGTCGCGAGTTCTCGCACGGCAGCCGCTCCATGTTCTCAAAACCCTTGATGGAGGGATTGGAGCGTGTGGTCGGGCGCCGCGAGAAGGCCGTGTTGCTGCATAACCGCCGTGGCTTTGCGCCATTCCTGATGTGCCGCGAGTGCGGCTGCGTCCCCACCTGCAACCACTGCTCCACAGCGCTTACGTATCACGAGCGCACACACACGCTGCAGTGTCACACATGCGGTTCGTCTTGGCGCGTGCGGCCGTATCCCGCGCCCACGAGCCGTTGCCCCAAATGTGGCAGTCGCTACCTGGCAAAAATGGGCCTGGGCACGCAGCAGATCGAGGACGCTCTGCACCAGTTGCTTCCCGAGGACGTTGCCATCATTCGCATGGATGCCGATTCCACGTGTGGCAAGGATGCGCACAAAAAGCTGCTCGAGCAGTTCGATGCGGCGGATTGCGCCGTGTTGCTGGGTACCCAGATGATCGCTAAAGGTCTCGATTTTCCCGAGGTCACGCTCGTGGGCGTGGTCAATGCCGACTTCGCCCTCAAGCTGCCCGATTTCCGCGCAGGGGAGCGCGCCTACGATTTACTGGAGCAGGTCGCCGGCCGTGCCGGTCGCGGCGATCGTCCCGGTGAGGTGATCATCCAGACCTACCTGCCCGAGGATCCGGTCATTCGCGCCGTCGCTAAGCACGACCGTTCGATATTTACCGACTACGACCTGGACCAGCGCCGCGACGCCCTGTATCCACCGTTCGTGCGTCTGGTCAACATTTTGGTGTGGTCGGCGAACCGAGACGACGCGCAAGACTACATCGGCCGCATCGCCAAGCTCCTCAAGCGTCGCTGGCATGCCGCCGCGCCCGATTTTTTGCGGGCAGGGAGTGCCGTGCCGCAGGTGCTGGGCCCGGCTTCGTGTGTAATCGAGAGAGCCAAGGACCGTTACCGCTTCCATCTGCTTG
>CAUCXP010000225.1 GCA_958446785.1 uncultured Collinsella sp.
GATGGCTTTTGCTTTGGCAACTATACGGACGAGGAGGCCGGCACCGGTTGCACCGTAATCGTAGCACCCGAGGGCGCCACCGGCGGTGTTGACGTTCGCGGCGGTGCCCCGGCATCGCGCGAGACCGACCTGCTGCGTCCCGAGAACACCGTGGACATGGTCCACGCCGTCTGCCTTTCGGGTGGATCGGCCTTTGGTCTGGAGGCCGCAAGCGGTGTCGCCCGCGAACTCGAGAGCCGCGGCATCGGCCTTCCCGTCGGCCCCACGCAGGTGCCCATCGTGTGCTCCAGCTGCATCTTCGACCTCGCCTTTGGCGACCCCACCGTACGCCCCGACATCGAGGCTGGCATCTCCGCCGTGCGCGAGGCGCTCGACCACACCCCCACCACACTCGAGCAAGGCAATGTGGGTGCCGGCACGGGTGCCACCGTGGGCAAGCTCATGGGCCCCGCCACCTGCATGAAGGCCGGCCTAGGCACTGCCGCCGTGGCACTCGGCCCTGTTAAGGTGGGTGCCGTGGTCTCGGTCAACGCCTGCGGCAACGTCGTCGACCCCTTCACCGGTGAAAGGGTCGCTGGTATGCGCGCTGCAGCAGATAGCGACCAGATCGTCGACATGGAGCTCGCAGCCTTTGCCGCCGCCGGCTCCATGCAAATGCCGCTCGACCGCACCAACACCACCATCAGCTGCATCGTCACCAATGTGGAGCTCACTAAGGCTCAGGCTACCAAGGTCTCCCAAATGGCAGCAGACGCCTACGCGCACGCCATTCGCCCCACGCACACCACCAACGACGGCGACACCATCTACACCCTCGCCAGCGGCAAACTAGACGCTCAGACAAGCGCCGCCGTTCCCCTAGACCTGCTGGGCATGCTCGCAGTAAGGGCCCTGGAAACTGCCATCGTAAACGGAGCAAAAAACGCCAAAACCTCCCACGGCATCCCCGGCGCCGCAAAGTAAACTAGCTCGTCCGGTTGCCCGGTGGGGCTTGGTTATGTTTGCTGCTCTACAGTCCTGGCTCGCACGAAGAGCACATTAAGTGCTCTTCGGCTCGTGCGGAACTCGCGACAAACATAACCAAGCCCCACCGGGCAACCTGCTCAACTAGATCCCTTTCAGCCCAGGCCCCTGTGTACCGCGCGTCCAAGATCTTCAAATTCAGCCGTCTGACATAAAGCGAGACATAGCAGAGGACCCCTGGTCCTTAACTTGATACGAGTTCCGCACGCAAAGGAGGCGCCAGTGGCGCCTCCGTCTTGCGCAGGACTGTCCGAAGTAGCAAGTTAAGGACCAGGGGTCCCCGTTACCCGAGCGTTTATGTGCTAGTTGAATTTGAAGATCTTTGAGGCAAGACGGTATAGGCCGAGTGTGGTTTTGTCCCCGGCCCGCCCGCGCAGGTTGGTAAAGAAGCCGACCACGCCGTAGCGAGCACGACGATACATGCGCTCGTCATAGGACTTCAAATCGCTCCACAGTGTCTTCAAACGCTCATCGGCACAATCCTCATCGGAAAGCTTGGTGAGCACCGAGCAGATCGCCATCATCATGGTGAAGTAGCCCATCATGTACGAACGCAGGCGCGACGACTCGACATCGCTGTACAGGTGGTACGACTCCATCATGATACGCGTAACACGGAACTGCTGGTCCAGACGCTTGACCATCGTTGCCTCGTTGACGCTCTGGCCCTCGCGACCGATAAAGTAGCGGTAGAGGTCGATGTCGGCGTAATAGATGGTCTTGCAGCGCGGCAGCGGCACGTAAGCGTAGATGTTGTCTACATAGAACGTGTGCGGCGGCATAGGCAGGTTGGATGCGCGCAGCACATCCGTGCGGTAGCACAGGCTGTGCATGAGCAAATTCTGGTCCAGGCGGAAATGACCGATCTGATCCCAGGTAAAAATCTTTTTGCGCGGCAGGGCAAACTTGTAGCCAATGGCAGTATGCGTGCCCTCGTAAACCTTCTCGTATACGTAGTTCGAGATAAACAGGTCGACGCGCTGGTCGCGCTCCTCAAAGCCGCGCAGGATCGAAAGCATGGTCGAAAGGGCTGCGCCGTCGAGCCAGTCGTCCGAGTCGACAACCTTGTAGTAGGTGCCCTGCGCCTCGCGCAGACCCGAAAGGACGGCAATACCGTGACCGCCGTTTTCCTGGTGCACCGCGCGGATGATTCCAGGATAACGGGCCTCCCACTCGTCGGCCTTGGCGGCCGTCTCGTCCTTGGAGCCGTCGTCCACCACGATAATCTCGATATCGGTGGCGTAATTGCTCCCCTCCAAGATAGAGGTGATGCAATGGTCCATGTCCTTGGCGGCGTTATACGAGGGAATACCGAATGTTATGACTTTATGCATGGCAGGCGATAATCTCATCCGAAAGATCGAGGGCGGAATTGGTCACGGCGTCCATATCGTAGTAACGATACTCGGCCAGACGACCCACCGGGTGGAAGTTCGTCAGGTTCTGGACGCGCTCAAGATAGCGCTCATAGAGCTCACGGTTCTCGGGCTCAAGAATGGCGTAGTACGGCGTCTCGCCCGAGCCGGGAGTATAGGCCTTGGAGTACTCCTTCATGATGGTGGTCTTGCCGGGCAGGACCTGACCGGTCATGTTCTTGAACTCGGTGATGCGCGTGTAGTCCTCGCTCGTGGTGTAGTTGACGGTGCCCACGGGCTGGAACTGGTCCATATCGAGCGTCTCGAACTTCATATCGAGCGTGCGGTACGGCAACGCGCCCAAGTCGAGGTTGAACAGCTCATCGAGCGGACCGGTATAGACAATCTCGCCGCCGTAGACCTTGCCGTCGACCTTGACGGTGGTCTCGTCGATCTCAAAAAGATCGCGGGCGTCCACGTCGCAGAACACGTCAATCAGGTCGTGGTCGAGCATGTGCTCAAAGAGCGCCGTGTAGCCCTCCTGCGGCATGCCCTGGAAGGGAGCTTGCGGGAAGTAGCGGTCATCATCACCCACAAAGACGGGAACGCGGCCGGTGATCGAGGGGTCGATCTGATCGGGCGTCTGGCCCCACTGCTTCATGGTGTAATGCAAAAAGACGTTCTCGTAGACGTAATCGGCGACCTCGGCCAAGTCGGGGTCGTTCTTCTTACGCAGCTCCATAATGGGCACCTTGACATCCTTGCCAAAGGTCTCCACGAGCTTCTGATACAGCTCCTCGCCGCGCTCATCACCAAAGGCGAGCTTGAGACTCGCATGGTTGAAGGGCACG
>CAUCXP010000226.1 GCA_958446785.1 uncultured Collinsella sp.
ACGACGCACCTCATCGGCGCTTACGGGCGCCTCGGGATCCAAGTGCAGGTCGATGCGATACGACAGGCGCGTGAGCTGCGCCGTCAACGCCGGCGTGCGCACGTCGATGTACGCCGCCTCGATGGGCGCCAGATCGGCCGGAGACGCCGCAGCCAGGCGCCCAAACGCCTCGTCGAGCGCCACGAACTCGGTCATAAACAGGTCATACCACTCGCAGGTCGACGACGTACCAACCGGTAGCGCCGAAGAGAAGCCCACGCGCATGTGCGGAGAGAAGCCCTGCGTGACGGCATAGGGAAGTCCCGCACGGCGCACGATGCGCTCAATGGTATGGATCACTTCGAGATGGCCCAGGTACTTAAGGCGATCGCGCTTGCCATAGCGAACACGAAGCCTAAAGAGCGTGGGATTGTCGGTCAGGCGCTCACTCATGCGCGATCACCCATCAATACATTCTTGGCGTGGAGCGTGGGGCAGATTCCGCAGCCGGTGCACGACGTGCGGGTGCAGTCGGGAGTCGTGACGCCCTCGAGCGAGCGACGGTACTCGCGTTCGAGGAAGCCACGCGTGCAGCCGGGGCTCACGTGCTCCCACGGCAGGCGCCAGTCCAACTCGTAGGGCAGGTGCACGAGCTCATTGAGGTCGATGCCGTTTTTGGCAGCAGCCTCCTTCCAGTTATCGAGCGAGAAATGCTCTACCCAGGCGTCAAAGCGAGAGCCCGCGCGCCAAGCATCGATGATGACGGGCGTCATGTCACGACCGGCGCGGGACAGCGCGGCCTCAATGAGCGAGGTCTCGGCATCGTGGTAATGCACGCGGACGGCACGGTTGCGAACGCTCGTGACAAGCAGCTTCTGGCGACGCTTGACGTCGTCGTAGTCGAGCTGCGGGCACCACTGGAACGGCGTGGCAGCCTTGGGGATAAAGACCGAAACCGAGATGGACACCGAGATCGAGCCGCGACGAGCCTTGGGCACCACGGAACGACCGAGCTCCAGCACGTGATCAGCCAGATTGGCGATGGCCACGATGTCCTCGTCGCGCTCACCGGGAAGGCCCATCATAAAGTAGAGCTTCATGCGGTTCCAGCCGGCCTCGAAGGCCGCCTTGGCCGCACGGTCCAGGTCCTCCTCGGTCACGTTCTTGTTAATGATGTCGCGCATGCGCTGGCTGCCGGCCTCGGGCGCGAACGTCAGGCCGCCCTTCTTTTCGCCGGCGACCGACTCGGCCATATCCACGCCAAACGAATCCAGGCGCTGCGACGGAATAGACACGCGAATACCCGTATCCTCCAGGCGACGGTTGAGCCTGCCGAGCACGTCGCGAATGCAGGAGTGGTCGGTCGTGGAGAGCGAGGTCAGCGACACCTCGTCATAGCCGGTCTTTTCCAGACCCTGAATCACCGACGAGACGATCTGATCGGCCGAGCGCTCGCGCACCGGGCGATACGTCATGCCTGCCTGGCAAAAACGACACCCGCGGGCGCAGCCGCGCAGGATCTCGATAGACAGGCGATCGTGGACCAGCTGTGCATAGGGTACGCACGACTGCGACAGCGGATTGGTGGCACCAAAGTCCTCGACGACGCGCTTGTAGACCACGGTCGGCGCATCCTTGCCCTCACGCGGCACGGTGTAGCCATGCGGCGAGCAGGGCTCGTCGTGACGAACCTCATAGAGCGACGGCACGTAGTTGCCGGCAATGGATGCAAGCTGCTCAACAATCTGCGCGCGCGGGACCCCTTCGTCACGCAGGCGGCGATGCAGCTGGCAGGTCTCGAGCAGCGATTCCTCGCCCTCACCGATGAGGATGGCATCGAAGAAGGCCGCGTACGGCTCGGGGTTGTACACCGAAGGACCACCGGCGATGATAATGGGATCGTCCTCAGTGCGGTCGGCCGCCAACAGCGGAATGCCAGCGAGGTCGAGTGCCTCGAGGAAGTTCGTCACCGCCATCTCGTGCGGCACATGTAGGCCAACGATATCAAACGAAGCGACCGGCGCTGCACCCTCGAGTGAGAGCAGCGGAATGCCTGCCTCGCGCATGGCGTCACCCATATCGGGCCACGGCACATAGCCACGCTCGCAGGAGATGCCCTCGGCCTGGTTAAGGATGTTGTAGAGGATGGCGATACCCTGGTTGGGCAGACCAACCTCGTACACATCCGGGTAGATCAGGCAGCAACGGTAATCGGCATCGGCCTTGGAAAGCGTGCCCCACTCGTGATCGATATAGCGACTCGGCTTCTCGACCTTGGCGAGCAACGGCTCAATTAAATGAAAACAATCTTGGTATGCAACGCGCAACGGAAAACCCCTAAGCAGCGAGATCTGATGCGTCCTGGTAGGACGCCATAGGACGGGTAGCGCCCGCGACCGTGGTTACCAGATCGCGAACGCGGGAGAACGTGGCAGTAACCACCTCGTTGGCACGGCTGTAGTCGACATCGCGCTCGTAGAGCGAAACAAGCGCACGGCCCATGCCATAGGTGCCCGCGGCAGCAGTGAGCGCCTTGACGGCAAACCCAATATGCGGTGTCTGCTTGACGAGCGCGCGGGTGACCGCGCGGATCACAAGACCGCCGGCAAGCACCCCCGCGACCTCGTAGCCGCGCTCGGGCTTAATACCGCGTCCAAAGACGGCAGCGAGCTCAAAGAGCATGCCCACCTGCGCCAGCGCCATAACGGGATAATCGGCGCCCGGCAAAAACACCAGCGCACCGGTCGCCATATTGGTGAGCGCGCACGAGGTGATGATACGATTGGCCGCCGCGATGCGCATGAAGGCAAAGTTCGCCGCAAAAGCCGTTTCCTTGTCGGTGCGATCGAGAATCCAGCGGGCAAGCGTCTCGAGCAGATACGTCTTATCGGTTGCCGCTACCACGCCGAGCATGGGCGTGGACTCCTCGATAAACGGCACCTCCACAGCAGACTCGGCAAGCACGCACACGGGCGCGCCGGCGATCACGAGCTCCTGCACGGCACTCTCCAAGCGGTCGGAACCACACGAGAGCACCAGCACCACATCGGTATCGGTCTTTGGAGCAATTCGCTCCTCCCCCAGACGCTCGACGCGCACAATACCCGAGGTCGTCTGCGGCACAAAGGCGTCACGCACCGTCTCGGCCAGAAAGCGCGAGGCGGACGAATCCAGATAGACCGAGACGCGCACCGGCGTATCGGAATCCTTCTTAACGGACGCGCCCATCTTAAAAGCGCGG
>CAUCXP010000227.1 GCA_958446785.1 uncultured Collinsella sp.
GGCTGTAGGCGCGGTTGGGGTGCGTCGCCAAAAAGCTCAGCAGCGAGTACTCCATCAGCGTCAGGTCGACGGGCTCGTTATCGAGTGTCACCTGGTAGGTAGCCAGGTTAATCTCGAGGTTATCGATATTGAGTACATCGTCGGCGGTAACGGTCTCCTCCTCGCCCATCAGGCGCTGCGCGCGAGCCTTGAGCTCGTTTGGTGTCGCCGTGGGGCATACAAAGTCGGCATGCGCGTGATTGGGCAGGCGCAAGGTACCGAGCGCCTCGTCGTCAACGATCACCAACATGGGGACGCCACCACGATCGTCAAGCCACTTGGCAATCTGATCGATGCGGTCGCTGCGGATGCCATCTGAATCGAGAATCAGCAGGTCAAAGTCGTGCGCCGCAGTCGGTGAATCGGGGGTTGCCAGGCTCACCTCGACACCCAGGGTGGTCGTCAGGCTGCGGGCAAACTCGTGGAAGCGCGTCGTGCGCGCCATGAACAGGGCACTCTTTTCGGACATATCGGCCTCCAAAGAAATGAGCTCAATCGTACTGGAACAAGCCAGCGCGATTAGGAGTTCGCCAGGTAGTGCTTGATCTCCCACTCGGTGATCGTAGACTCAAACTTATGCCACTCGTCGCGCTTCTTTTTGAGGAAGAAGCTGTGAATGTGCTCGCCGAGGGCATCCTTCATAAACTGCGAGTCCTCAAACACGTCAAGCGCCTCTTTGAGCGAGCGCGGCAGCGGCGCGTAGCCGGCCTCGACCATCTGACGGTCGGTAAGCTTGAGCGTCTCGGCCGTGGCCTCGGGCGGGAGTTCCAGCTTGCGCTCGATGCCGTCCAGACCAGCCGCCAGCGTGACGGCGTTGACCAGGTACGGGTTGGCCATGGGGTCGGGACTGCGCAGCTCGATGCGCGTGGACAGCGGCTTGCCGGGCTTGTAGACCGGGATGCGGACCATACTCGCGCGGTTGCGCAGGCCCCACGTGGCGTACTGCGGCACGGAGTCGCCACCCGTGGTGATGCGCTTGTACGAGTTGACCGTGGGGTTGGTGATGGCGCTAATCTCGCGCGCGTGCGCTAAGATGCCGGCCATGTAGTGCTTGGCGATTTCGGAGAGGTGGTACTTCTCGTCGTCCTCGCCCCAAAAGACGTTGTTGCCGTCGTGGTCGAACAGCGACTGATGCAAAAACATGGCGCTGCCGTCCTCGCCCGCCAACGGCTTGGGCATAAAGGAAGCGTGGCAACCGCTCTCGTAGGCCTGCTGCTTAATGATGAGCTTGGCCGTGGTGACGGCGTCGGACATGCTCAGGGCCTCGGCGTGACGCAAGCTCATGCCGTGCTGCGAGCGGCCGGCGGCGTGGAAGGTGTACTCCACGGGCACGGACATCTTCTCGAGCGTGAGGACCGTGTTGCGACGCAGGTCGCGGGCGGCATCGCTCACCGAAAGATCGAAGTAGCCCACGTTGTCGAGCGGCTCGGGGGTGTGCTCGTCGGGGAAGTAGTAATACTCCAGCTCGGCACCCACGTTAAGCAGATAGCCAGCCTTCTCGGCCTTGCGAAACATGCGGCGCAGGGCGTCGCGCGGGTCGCCGGCGAAGGGCTTGCGATCGGGAGTACACACGTCGCAGAAAACGCGTGCAACGCCGTTATGGCTCGGGCGCCACGGCAAAATCTGGAAGGTCGAGGCATCGGGGAACGCCAGCATGTCGGCTTCCTCGGGCGTGGCAAAGCCCTCGATGGCCGAGCCGTCAAAGCCAATACCCTCCTCAAAAGCGACCTCGAGGTCCTCAGGGCTAATGGCAAAGTTCTTGAGGCGGCCGAGAATGTCGACAAACCACAGACGCACAAAGCGGATGTCACGCTGCTCTACGGAGCGGAGTACGTAATCGATGTTCTGCTGGTTCATGTCGCTCCCCTTTCTTTCGGGCGGGTTTCGACTGGTCTATATCGCAGATACTATCGCAGAAAAATGTTTCCGCAGGGTTAAAGCGTATCAAGCGCTCAAAAAACGTGTGCGAACAGGCAGTTGCGAACGAGTAGTTAGCGCGAGGTCGAAGCGCGGTGTTCGATGTGGCCGGGGACCTCGATGCGCTTGGGGGCGAGCTTTGCGGCGTCGCCCACCGTAGTGGTAACGACGTCGATGCGCTGTGACAGGCGCTCGACTACGCGCTCGGCAATGGTAAGGGTGTCTTGCGCGGCCGTGGTCACACCGCCAAAGAGCACGTGGTTCCAGGGATAGTCGTCAAACGTCGCAATCTTGAGGCCAGCCGGCAACGAGGGTCCCAACTGTGCCAGTGCCTCGGTCAGACGCAGAAAGACCAGACCGTTGACGGCAATGAGGCCGAGCTTTTTTCCCGCATAGTCACGGATGGTCTCGTCCAGGCGACTGACACCCTCGACGCCACCATCGGCCAGGGTGACGACCTCACCCGCAAGGCCGCGGCGCGAAAGCTCGTCGACAAAGGCCTCGGCACGCTCGCGACGCACAGGGCTGTCGTCGCTTGCCTCGGTGAGCAGGCACAGGCGCTCGCTGCCCGCAGCGGCCAAGGCGTCTACCAGGCCGGCGACCAGTTCACGGTTGTTGGAGGTCACCAGATCGACACCGCCGGCGGCAATATCGCGGTCGAGCAGCACGACGGGCAGGCGCCCCGCGGCCGCGGCGATTGCCTCGTCATTGCCGCCACAGGTGTTGACGACCAGGCCGTCCACGCCGGCATCGATAAGTCTGGTGAGCGACTCTGCTTCCTTGGCGGAATCATTGCCGCTAATGGCAGTCATAAGCGAGCAGCCGCGCGCGGCGGCACTGGCGGAAAGCCCTTCGAGCATGGCGCTGGAGAACGGGTTAGCGATGTCGGCCAGGATCACGCCGATGAGGTTGGTACGCGAGCTGCGCAGATTGCGCGCGGCGGCACGTGGGCGATAGCCGGTGCGCTCGATAACTGCCGCGATGCGAGCACGGGTTTCCTCGGTCATCTGCCCGGGGCGGTTGTTGAGATAGCGCGAAACCGTGGCCGGGCTCACGCCCGCCTCGGCGGCAATGTCCTTGATTCTCATCTGCGCCATAGCGCACCCCGTTTCCCAATTGTCGGCAGTCTGAGCCATTTTAGGCATTTTTTTAAAAATCTCGCTTGCAAAACGCTGTAGGTGAGTAT
>CAUCXP010000228.1 GCA_958446785.1 uncultured Collinsella sp.
GGTGCGCTCGCGGCGTTCCGTCGCCCGCGTCAGATTCCGGTTGATGAGTTCTTGGGCGGCGTCGTCGAGGCGGCGGGGGATCGTCCGGTGCGTGTGTGCGTGCTTGAGGGTATTGTCGATCACACCAATGTTGGCGCGATTTTTCGCTCGGCTGCCGCATTGAACGTTGACGGTATTTTGGTCAGCCCGACGTGCTGCGACCCGTTGTACCGTCGCTCGGCCCGCGTGAGCATGGGCACCGTGTTTCAGGTTCCGTGGACGCGTATTGGCAGTGAGGCGCGCGTATGGCCGCATGATGGGCTGGCGGCGCTGCACGATGCCGGCTTTTCGTGTGCCGCCATGGCGTTGACGGATGATTCGGTGTCGCTGGACGATCCAGTGCTGCAGGAGATTGACCGCTTGGCGATTTTTATGGGCACCGAGGGTGCCGGCTTGGGCGCCAAGACCATTGCCGGCTGTGACCACGCGGTGCGCATTCCGATGGCGCACGGGGTCGATTCGCTCAACGTGGCCGCGGCGAGCGCCGTCGCCTTTTGGCAGCTGTGCCCGCACGTGAGCAATGAGTATCACTACCAGCCGGGTTTGTATCACTAGGCAGTTATTCCGCACCGTGCTCTAATTCGGGGTGTTTCGGTCGCCGCCAGTCGGTGCTAAGCTGGTTTTGGCTTTGGTTTTAAATTGCTGTTTTGTTGTTTGACGTATGCGTGTGGGGAGGGCGTGTGGCTAAGAAATCTACGGCTATCGATGTAACGCAAGGTGTCATTTGGCAGCAATTACTGTCGCTGTGCGTTCCCATCTTTTTTAGTTCGTTTTTTCAGCAGGCCTATACGCTTATCGGTACGTATATCGTCGGTCAGTTTGGCGGCAAGCTTGCGCTGGGCGGCATTCAGGCCACGATGGTGCTCACCGAGCTCTGCATTGGCTTTTGCGTTGGCGTCGGTGCCGGCTGCGCGGTCATTACCGGTCAGTATTTTGGCCAGCACGATGATGAGCGACTGAGTCGTTCGGTCCATACGGCCATGACGCTTGCGCTGGTGGGCGGTATCGTTTTCTCGATTCTTGGCATAGTGTTCGTTGAGCCCATGCTGGTGCTTATGAACACGCCGCATGAACTATTGGCCGAGGGCGTGGCCTATGCTCGCTGTTATTTTGCCGCGATGGTTGCGGCACTGCTGCTTAATATGGGAACCGCACTGCTGCGTGCCGTGGGCGACACACGCGGGCCCGCCGTGATCATTGCCTCTGGCTGCCTGGTTAACGTGGTGCTGGATATCATCTTTGTCGCTGTGTTGCATATGGAGGCGCTGGGCTGCGGCATCGCAGTGGCGCTGACCATTTGCTCCAATGCAACGATGATCGTGTTTCGCATGATGCGCGCTCCGGGCGCATGGCGTCTTTCGCTGTCTAAGCTCGGCATCGATCGCGGTATTTGCAAGAGCATGATTTCGTGTGGTCTGCCGCTTGGCTTTCAGTCTGCTGCCTATTCGATTTCCAATGTTTTGATTCAGGTGTCGGTCAACTCGTTTGGTGCCGATGTCACCACGGCGTGGGGTCTTTCGGGCCGCTTAGATGGCATTGTCTGGATGGTTACCGAGGCGCTCGGCGTGTCGATCACCACGTTCTCGGCACAGAACTTTGGCGCGCGCAACTACGAGCGCATGCGCAAGGGCTACCATACGTCGCTCGTGCTGTCGTTTATGCTCATTGGTGGCCTGTCTGCCGTGCTGCTGGTGTTCTCGGGTCCGTTGTCGCGTCTGTTTGTCGACGATGCTTCGATTTCGGCGTACACCACGACGATTCTTCATTTCATCGCGCCGTTCTACGCGATCTTCTCGATTATCGAAAACGCGTCGGGCTCCATTCGCGGTGCCGGCGTGAGCTTGCAGCCTATGATGCTGACGATATTCGGCACGGTCGTGCTCCGCGTGGCGTGGGTGTTCGCGATTATGCCGCTCGACCCCTCGCTCGAGCATCTGCTGCTGGTCTACCCCGTAACCTGGGTAATAACCGCCACGATGTTCACCGTCTATCATCACAGCGGCAACTGGCTAGGCCGCGCCACTGCCTAGCCATTGGGGACGTCCGCAATGGCTAGTATTCGATGCCTTGGCGGGCTAGGAGGCCTTCGTCGAAGTAGTGTTTGACGGGGCGCATTTCGGTTACTAGGTCGGCAAGGTCGGCGAGGGGCAGCAATCCGCGGCCGGTGAGCACGAGCTCCGTGGTGGTCGGTTTCATCGCGATCAACGCTTCGACATCTTCGCGCGTCACAAACCCCCGTCGCATGGCTTCTCCCAGTTCATCCAATATCAGCACGTCAACTTGGCTAATCTGCTCGCGCGCCAGCTCCATGATCTGTGCGGCACAGGCTTCGGGCGTGTCGCGGTCGGCTTGTACGATGCGTAGCCCCAATCGAGGTGCTGCGTCATGTTCGGCGCAGTGTAGCTTCTTGGCAAACTGAAGCATGAGCACGTTAAGTCCATAGCCCGTGGCGCGCAGTGCGAGCCCCAGCGCAGCCGTCGTCTTGCCCTTGCCGTCGCCCGTATAGATTTGAACCTTGCCGACTTCCAGTGATGCCATCTCTGTCCTTTCGTGCCCGGCGTCGGTTTATCGCCGTCCGGGTTGGGTATTCTAGAAAAGATTATCAACCCCAGTAGATGGAGTTCAAGCAGATGGAGATGGATGACAATAAACGTAGACGGAATATGATCCTCTACGTGCTCATTGCCTTCGTCGTCTACCTCGTGCTCTCGACCGTTCTGTTCCCCAACATCGGTCACACGCAGCAGATTACGAAGACCGATTACTCGACGTTTGTCAAAGCGCTCGATAAGAAGAGTGTCGACAAGGTCGAGTACAACACGGACGATTACACGATTTATTACACCAAGAAGGGCGAGGACGAGAACATCGCCTACAAGACGACCGGTGTGCCGAACGATGCGGGCTTTACCGATCGCGTGCTTGAATCTGGCGCCTCGCTTGAGTCGGTCGTTCCCGATAAGAACTCGGGTCTGATGACCTACTACCTGCTCACCCTCATTCTTCCCATAGCGATTTTCTTCCTGATCGGCTGGTGGCTCAACCGCCGCATGAAAAAGGCCATGGGTGATGACGGTCCGTC
>CAUCXP010000229.1 GCA_958446785.1 uncultured Collinsella sp.
CGATCTGGCGCTGCTGGATGTCATGCTGCCCGATATCGATGGATTTGAGCTGCTGCGTACGATCCGTTCCAGCCATACCTATCCTGTGATCATGCTGACGGCGCGCGATGCCCAGCAAGACAAGATCGAGGGCCTTTCGCTTGGCGCGGACGATTATGTGGTTAAGCCGTTCCGTCCGCTGGAGCTCATCGCGCGCGTGCACGCTCAGCTTCGCCGCTACACCAGCTACGGTAGCCGCTCGCAGGCGGCCGAGTCTCCGACCATCCAGCTCGACGGACTGGAGATCAACCGCGATGCTCGTTCCGTAACGGTGGACGGTGCGCCGGTGCGCCTTACGCCCATCGAGTATTCCATCTTGCTGTATCTGGCCGAGCATCGCGGCAGCGTAGTGCCCGTGGAGGACCTGTTCCGCGCGGTGTGGAACGAGGACTTTATGCCCGGCTCCAACAATACGGTGATGGTGCACATTCGTCACCTGCGCGAAAAGATTGGTGACGACGCTCAGAAGCCGCGTTTTATCAAAAACGTTTGGGGCGTCGGCTACATCATCGAATAACGCCTTTGATGGTGGGGAAGTGGACATGACAAAAGACGATAGGCAGGCATTCGAGGTGCCCGATCGACTCTTTGAATACGTGAGGTCGGTCGTTGACAACCGTGCGTTAGCGACGGTGCTGCTCTTTTTGCTGAGTCTGCTGCTCATCGGCATTGACAATATCGTTGGCATCCTGGCAGTTCTACTCATTGGCTTTTTGCTGATCGATCGATTTGAAATCGTACGCCGCTGCGTGGTGATTGGCGGTGCCGCGTGGGCCATGACGTTGGCGATTGGCGCCATGGCACTCGGCGGCATCGAAGGGCCGGTGCTGTTCGATGCCGGCTTTGTATTCAACATGCTTGGCTTTGTGCTGGCGCTTGCCGTGTGCGTGCTGTTCTTTTGCGGCCGCGCCCTGTACTACCAGGGCTATGAGCAGGGCGAGCAGCATGCCGATTGTGTGCTGGCCGCTCGTATTCAAGATCGCCTGATCGATCACCCCGACACCTGGGACAACATCGACGGCGACTTCCTGGAGGTCGAGGGCGCACTCAACCGTGTGCGCGATCGCGAGCGCAAGGTGCAGCAGGCATTGCGTGACGAGTCTCATCGCAAGGACGATCTGGTCACGTACTTGGCACATGACCTACGCACCCCGCTTGCCAGTGTGGTGGGCTACCTCTCGCTGTTGCAGGAGGCGCCCGACCTGCCGGTTGAGCAGCGCGCGCACTTTACGGGCGTGGCGCTCGACAAGGCGCACCGGCTCGATGCGCTCATCGAAGAGTTCTTCGATATCACGCGCTTTGACTTCCACGATATTGTGCTCACGCGCGGCTACGTCGACCTGGGATTGCTGCTGGCACAGGTGGCCGATGAGTTCTATCCCATTCTCAACGAGCAGCACAAAGATGTCCAAGTTGATGTGCGTGAGGACCTGACGGTGCTCGTAGATGGCGACAAGATGGCTCGCGTGTTCAACAACATCATGAAAAACGCCATCGCCTATAGCTACGAAGGATCGACCATCACGATTGAGGCTGGGCACCAAGATGACGGTGGCGTGCGAATTCGCTTTATCAATCAGGGTGATCCGATTCCGGCGGCTAAGCTCAAGGTGATTTTTGAGAAGTTCTATCGCCTGGATGCGGCGCGTGCGACCAATCGCGGTGGTGCCGGTTTGGGCCTTGCTATTGCCAAGGAGATCATCGCGGCACACGGCGGTACCGTTGCATGCGAATCGACGCCCGAACACACGATATTCACCATCGAGCTGCCCGCCGCGTAGCGTAGGCGCCCTTACAAACACCTGACAATGCGCTCACGTGCGTATGAGCCGCGGTTTCTACTATCGATACTGCTGAATTGATATCGACGTGGAGGTATGCGGTATGACGGCTGGTGTGGCTATGGAGCCCACGGAGCTCGAGGAGCTAATGGAGGCGCGAGCCGAGGCCGCGCGCGAGCGCGAGGTTGGGGATGCGACTCGCCCCACGGCAGAGGATCTTGCCGCCTCGCCGACGCGCATCGATGTCGAGGGCCTCGACCTGTTCTATGGCGACCATCATGCGCTTAAGGACGTGAATATCAAGATCCGCGACAAGCAGATCACCTCGTTCATCGGGCCTTCGGGCTGCGGAAAGTCCACGTTGCTGCGCTGCTTTAACCGCATGAACGACGGCATCAAGGATTGCCGCATCGAGGGCAAGATTGCGATCGATGGTCAAGATATCCTGGGCGATTACGACATCTGCCGCCTTCGCCAGCGCGTGGGCATGGTGTTCCAACGCCCCAACCCATTTCCCATGAGCATCTACGACAACGTCGCCTACGGTCCTCGCGGTATGGGTGTGCGCGACCGCGCCGTGCTCGATGAGCTGGTCGAGGACTCCCTGCGTCGCGCTGCCCTGTGGGACGAGGTCAAGGACAAGCTCAAAGAGTCGGGCCTGGGTCTTTCGGGTGGACAGCAGCAGCGCCTGTGCATCGCTCGCGCACTTGCCGTGCAGCCCGACATTCTGCTGATGGACGAGCCGACCTCGGCACTCGACCCTGTGTCGACGTTGGTGGTGGAGCAGCTGGCCTGCGAGCTCAAGGAGACCTGCACGCTGGTGGTCGTGACGCACAACATGCAGCAGGCCGCGCGTATTTCCGATTCGGTTGCGTTCTTTTTGCTGGGTGAGCTGGTGGAGCACGCGCCCACCGCGCAACTCTTCAAGAATCCGTCCGATCCGCGCACCGCGGATTATTTGACGGGGCGTTTTGGCTGACGCTGTCTTTTACAGGTGCCTTTAGGGTTAAGATGCGGTCATATCGGCCGCAAAGGGGTTCAACATGATCTATTACGTCGAGGACGATGACAACATCAGGGATTTGACAGTCTACGCGCTGCGCAAGCAGGGAATCGAGGCCGAGGGCTTTTCGTGTGATGGCGAGTTTAAAGCTGCCGTGGCGCGACGGGTGCCCGATGCTGTGCTGCTCGATATCATGCTGCCCGACACCGATGGCTTGGCGATTATGCGTCGCCTGCGTGCCGATCGCCTGACGGCGACGGTGCCCATCATGATGCTTAC
>CAUCXP010000230.1 GCA_958446785.1 uncultured Collinsella sp.
CCAGCACACTGCCATCATGGATCAGTACGACGTCATCGTGCTCGCCCCGCAGGTTCGTAGCTACTACAACGACATGAAGGCTGACACCGATCGTCTGGGCATTAAGCTGCTCGCTCCCCGCGGTAAGGAATATATCGACCTTACTCGCGACCCCGCTGGCGCCATCAAGTGGCTCCGCGAGAACCTCGACTAGTTCCTCCCTCTGTTGGTGCCCGGATCCCCAGTTCGGGCACCTCTCCCTATTCGTATCCCACAGAAAGGATGTCTCATGACCAACCCTATGCAGTTCCCCGACGGCTTTGTGTTTGGCGGCGCCACCGCCGCTTACCAGGTTGAGGGCGAGACCCGCACGCACGGCAAGGGCAAAGTGCCCTGGGACGATTTCCTGGCTGCTCAGGGTCGCTTCTCCCCCGATCCTGCAAGCGATTTCTACAACAAGTATCCGGTCGATATCGACCTGTGCCAGCGCTTCGGCATCAACGGTATTCGCGTCTCTATCGCTTGGAGCCGTATCTTCCCCAGCGGCACCGGCGAGATTAACCCCGAGGGCGTCGCTTTCTATCACGAGCTTTTCGCCACCTGCAACAAAGCTGGCGTTATCCCCTATGTCACGCTAGATCACTTCGATACGCCCGAAGCCTTTTATCAGAACGGCGGCGAGGGATTCCTGACGCGCACGACAATCGACGCCTTCGTCGAGTACGCAAAGTTCTGCTTTGCCGAGTTCACCGAGGTCAAGCACTGGTTTACCTTTAACGAGATTCCCGCAACTGCCGAGGGCAGCTTTATCGTCGGCAACTGGCCGCACGGCGAGAAGTACCGCCTGGACAAGGCCTTCCAGCTCATGCACAACATGATGGTGGCCCACGCCAAGGCTGTCGTCGCCTTCCATGAGGGCGGCTTTGAGGGCGAGATCGGCATTGTCCAGAACCTGGAGCCCAAGTATCCCCTCGACCCCAACAACGCCGCCGACTGCGAGGCAGCTCGCATGGCCGACGTCATCAACAACCGCTGGGTACTCGACGCCACCTTCCGCGGCCACTATGCAGCCGACACCATGGAAGCTGCGACCAAGCTGGCCCATATCGCCGGCGGCGAGCTTGACGTCCGCGACGAGGACATCGCCGCGCTGACCGCCGCGCTCCCCTACAACGATTGCCTGGGCGTCAACACCTACAAGTGCCAGTTCCTGCGTGCCGCCGAGGGCGAAAACGACATCAACCACAATGGCACCGGCGACAAGGGCTCCTCGCGCTGGTTCCTCAAGGGCGTGGGCGAGTCATGCGTGCGCGAAGGCGTACCCACCACCGATTGGGACTGGATTATCTATCCCGAGGGCCTCTACGACCTGCTGCTTCGTATTAAGAACGATTACCCCAACTACAAGAAGATCTACATCACCGAGAACGGCATGGGCTATAAGGACGACTTTGAGGACGGCTTTATCGACGACGCCCCTCGTATCGATTACATGCGCCAGCATCTCGCGTGGATCCTCAAGGCAATCGACGGCGGCGTGAACGTCGACGGCTACTTTGTGTGGTCGCTGCAGGACCAGTTCTCCTGGACCAACGGTTATAACAAACGTTACGGCCTGTTCTACATCGACTTTGAGACCCAGAAGCGCTATCCCAAGGCGAGCGCGTACTGGTACAAGAACGTCGCGGAGACCGGCCTGCTCATGGCCTAACTTTTGCCGCATACCCCCTGTCGGCCGCATGCGAATCCCTCCACGGGTTCGCATGCGGCCTTTTTTGTTTTGAATCAGGCCTAGCGTGCCGCTCATCTCAATCTGTAACATTTGGCCGAGTTTTTTCACCCCCAACCGTTACTGATTGAGACAATTAGATAGTCAAATCCGCGCTTTCCGAGCAGCTGTCATGCGCACCTCTTACCTTGTTTTCAGTATCACGAACATACTTTCGGTATCATTTCATGTTATTATGATACCGAAAGTATGTTCGTGATACTGAAAGGAGCCACATGCGCCAGTTTGATTACGCCACAGTCCCAGCGGAACTCGAAGCAACCCCAATCACCAATCTCCTTCTCTCGATACGCGAGCATAAAGGCCGACAACTTGTTCTGAGCCAAGTCAAACCCGAGCTTCTATCGTCCCTTATGGAGGAAGCTAAGATCCAAAGCACCCAATCCTCCAACGGACTTGAAGGAATTGTTACCACCCAAAAAAGGCTCAAAGCAATCATGGCGTATTCCACCAAGCCAAGCTCCCGTGCAGAAGAAGAAATCGCTGGGTACCGAGACGCGCTGTCGCTTATTCACGAGCAGCACGATTTCATTCCCGTAACACCATCGGTCATTTTGCAGCTGCATCGTGACCTCATGGCACACACAGCAATCTCGTATGGGGGCCATTGGAAAGACAGCGATAACGAAATCGTCTCCATCGACGATCAAGGTAATCGACTTGTGCGCTTTAGACCTCCTTCGGCTCTAGCAACCCCGGGACTTATCGAAGAAGCCTGTCGGTCCCTCAACGATGCCCTATCTCGCCAAGCTTGCGATCCCCTCCTTATATCACTCCGCTTTATCTTCGATTTTGTCAGCATTCATCCCTTCAACGATGGCAATGGCAGGATGAGCCGACTCCTTACAACGCTACTGCTCGAAAAGACTGGATACGACGTTGCGCGCTACGTCAGCATCGAACGACTTATTGAAGACAACAAGGCGCTCTACTACAGTGCCCTCGCTGCAAGTTCCACTGGATGGAATGAAAACGAAAACAGCGAGGTTCCCTTTATCCGGTTCATGCTCGGAACCATACTGGCGGCTTACCGACAGCTCGAACAGCACACCCTGATTGAATTCAACACTCGCCCCATGTCGAAGCAAGCGCGCATAGCTGCTCTATTTCAGGAGAAACCCGGCGTCATTAAGAAATCCGACATCCAGTCCAACTGCCCCGATATCAGCGAGGTAACCGTTAAACGAACCCTCAGCCAGCTTGTTAGTTGCAGTGCAATCGAAAAAACAGGAGCGGGTCGTTCGACGGGCTACATACTTAAAGACGTCCATGCTCTGGAATTATTCTTGCAATCTGTAATACCCAATAGCGAGCCAGCAATAAAACAA
>CAUCXP010000231.1 GCA_958446785.1 uncultured Collinsella sp.
GTCAGATTTTTTAACGCTAGCACGCTTCTTCTTTTTGGAGAGATCCAGGCCAAAACGTTTAACAAGCATTTCGCAAATCTCGCTCGAACGGGCCTTGAGATAGCTGCCCTTACCGTTCTCGGCATCGAACTTAAGGCGCAGCGCAAGCTTCTCTGCGACCTCGGCGTCGATCTCGCCCTGGCAAAACTCGTACAGGCAACCGAGCATGTCGCGATACTCAAGGTCGCCGTGGTAGCACTGGATGGCCTCGTCCAGGATGGGCCAAGCCTCGCGCGAACGCTCGACACTCGTGGCACCCCACACGCACAGCAGGCGGAAGGCGGCATAGCGCAGCGTGGAGGAGATCTCGTCGAACAGCGCGGTCTCGGCACCCTCAAAGGCGTCCTCCATCTGCTCGGGGCAGGTGGTGGCGAGTGCCGCCAAGGCATCGAGGGCCTCCCAGCGGGTCTGCGCCTCGGGGCGATCGAGCGCCTCGATCAGCGCGGGCACGCAGGGCACGACGCGCTGCGGATCGCGCTCGGCAAGCAGGTGCAGCACGCGGGCGGCAAACTGGCGGATGCGGCGCGTGGGGCAGCCGAGCTCCTGGACCAGGCGGTCGACGGCGTTCTCGTTCTCCTCTGCCAGCTGGAGCTGTGCCAGCTCCTCGTCGGTGAGCTGTTCGTCTTTGTTTTCTGCCATAGTTACCTCTTCTTACTATTTCTTAGCGTGCTTGCCAGCACCCTTGCTGTCATCGGTGACCGAGATGAGCTGTCGGTCGGCCGCACCATTGCGACGCGCACGGCGGCGTTCCTCGGCGTCGCCCGCATCGGCGGCGGCGCGATGGGCCTTGTTGACGTTAAAAACCTCGTCGTGCTTGCGCCACGGGCCGACGGACTCGCCAAAGCTCATCTTAAGACCGGCGATAAAGCCGCCGAGCCAGCCGATCGGCGCAAACTGCACCAGCGGGAACAGCGAGAACACCCAGGTCAGCAGGACGACTGCCGCCGCTCCTGCAAAGTTGGCGATCCAGTAGTCGCGCTTGGTGATGACGCGCTTTTCGCACGCCCACTGGCCGCACAAAAAGCCGATGTAGATCGCAAAGAGAAAGAGCACCAGCGCAAGCACCACGAACGTCCAGCTCATGGGCGCTACTCCTCGTGATGATGGTCGCAGCAGCACTCGTGGCCGTCATCGTGACCGTGACCGCCGCAGCACTCGTGGTCCTCGCCGTGGTGGTGGCCACAACCGCACTCGTGGTCGTCGCCATGCTCGCCGCAACCGCAGCCGTCCTCGTGGGCACCGTGTTCCTCGGGGCGATACTGCGACCAGTCCAAACCGGCGGCGATGGCGTCGGCCTCCTCCTTATAGAGGACCGTGATGGCCTGGGTGCCCAACTTGGCACCACCGATGGCGTCGAGCATGTCGTAGAGCGTAAAAGCGACGTCGGCGCCGGGCAGCGCAAGCTCGCGGTCGTCGGCATAGGCGAGCGCCAAGCGCAGGTCCTTAATGAAGTGCTCGACCATAAAGCCGGGCTTGTAGTCGCCGTCGAGCGCCTTGGGGGCTAGGCTCTCCATAGCGCCGGACTTGCCGGTACCGCCCAGGATCATCTGGCGGGTCTTCTCCAGATCGAGGCCGCTCAGCTCGGCAAACGCCAGCGCATCGGCCATGCCGACCATGCAGGCGCCCAGCGACACCTGGTTGGCGAGCTTGGCAGCCTGGCCCTTGCCGGCGCCGTCGAAGCAGCAGATGGTTGCCGCAAAGGTGGAAAGGATATCGCGGACCGGAGCGATGTCGTTCTCGGTAGCGCCCACGATAGCCGTGAGCGTACCGGCGATAGCGCCCGACTCGCCGCCGGTGACGGGGCAGTCAAACGCCATGCGACCAGAAACCTGAGCGGCCTCGGCAATGTCACGGGCGAGCTCGGGCGAGCTCGTGGTGAGGTCGATCAAGACCGCGCCCGGCTTGGTGCACGCGAGCAGGCCGTCGCCCGCCAGGTAGAGCTCCTCGACCTCGGAGGGATAGCCCACCATGGTAAAGACGACATCGGCGTTAGCCACGGCATCGGCCGGCGTATCGGCCCAGGCGGCACCGCGCTCGATAAGCGCGGCAGCCTTGGACTTGGTGCGGTTGTTGACCGTGACGGGGTAGCCAGCGTCCAAAATGTGGCCGGCGATGGGGGCACCCATAATTCCGGTGCCGATAAATGCGACGGAGAGCTTGTTTGCCATGAAACCTTTCCTTTTGGGTTGGGTGTTGTTACCAGGTTGAATACTCGGTGCCGGAGCTTGAGCTGCGGGGCGCCTGTGGTCGTAGCGCCTGTCTACTCACCGCGCACACGGCGCGCGATGCGGTCGGAAAGCGAGGCTTTCTCGGCGCGGTTCTTGCCCCAAAACGCAAGTGCCACCATGCCGGGGCCCACGTGCGAGCCAATGGTGGGGCCCACGGAGCTGCGGATGATCGTGACGTCGGCGCAGCCCTCCTCCTTGCGAACGGCTGCCTCGAGCCAGTCACCATCCTTCTCGGCATCGGCCGTCATGATGGCGATGGGCATGGTGCGATCGGGCACATAGTTCTCGCGGAACGACTTGAGGATGGACTTGAGTGCCTTCTTGCGACCGCGGTTGACGCCGATCAGCGACAGCGAGCCGGCCAGGTCGTAAGACAGCTCGGGTTTGACATCAAGCTTTGCCGTGAGCTGCGCCGCCGCGGGCGGAATGCGGCCACCGGCAGCCAGCGCGTCAAAGCTCTCGAGCGTAAAGTAGCCGTGGACATAGGTCTTGGCCTCGTTTGCCCAGTCGACCAGCTGCTTGGCGGTAAGTCCCGCCGAGCGTTGACGGACGGCCTCGAGCGCCAAGAGCTCGCCGGTCGCGCAGGGCAAGGCGTTGTCGACCACGTAGAGCTCAAAGTTAGGATACTCGGCGCGCACGGCATCTGCCGCCTGGCACGCGGAGTTGTAGCTCGACGACAACGCCGAGGTAAAGCACAGGTAGACCGTGGGCGTGCCCTCTTTGGCGCACTCGGTAAAGAACTCGATATAGCGACCGAGCGACACGGCGGAAGTAGACACGCGAGCGCCGGCGCGCATGCGGTCGTAGAACTCCTTAGGGCTCAT
>CAUCXP010000232.1 GCA_958446785.1 uncultured Collinsella sp.
GGCCGCCCTCGCCTAGTCATGGGTCAGTCATTGGGGACGTTCTTAAACGACTAGTCACTGGGGACACTCTTCGCAAAAAGCTGCAAGGACTGTCCCCCACTGTCGGCAGAAAAGGAACGTCCCCATCTGCCGGATTAGGAGAGACTCTCCAGCACGCGACGGAGCTCCTGCTGGACGGCGTGGTCGCGGTTACAACCCACCACGCGATCGGCCACCGCCTTGAGCGCGGGGCGCGCGTTTTCCATCGCGCAGCCCGTGCCGACGAAGCGAATGATCTCGTAGTCGTTCATCGAGTCGCCAAACGCCATGACCTCGTCGCGTCCAATGCCGTAATGCTCCGCGAGCTGCGCGATACCCGAGGCCTTCGACACACCAGGCTGCATGGCATCGATCCACGCGTTGCCCGAAGGCGCAAAAGTAAAGAGCTGACCAAGTTCGCGCTGTAGCACGTACGCACTGTCCATAACCGCACTGTCGTCGCAAAAGATACTCGCTTTGATGATATTTACGCTGGGATCGGGCAGCTCCCAAATGCGCTCGGCATTGGGAAGGTCCTTATCGACCTCGCGCACGAACTTGCACTCATCATCGAGCAAAAAGGACTTGGTTCGGTCAAAGAGCGCAAGATGCAGATTGGGAAACGTCGCGACGGCCTGGGCGAGCTTTCGAATCGCCAGGTGCGAATACACCTCGCGGTCTACCATTTTGCCGTCGGCAAAGACCTGGGCACCGTTAGCTGCGACAAAGTCCATCTTGTCGCGAACGGGCGCAAAGAACTCGCACAGGCGATCGTAGCGGCGACCTGACGATGCGGCAAAATGCACGCCATGCTCGCGTAGCGCCATGATCAATTCGTAGGTCTCAGGCGGCACCTGGCCGTTTTCGTCAAGCAGTGTGCCGTCCATATCGGATGCAATCAGTTTAAACATAGAAAAGCTCCCTTCGGGCTTGTTGGAATCGAACGCGTATCCGATTCCAACGTACCCAAAGGGAGCTCAAATAAGACTCCGCGGGCGTAAACGTTACAAGGACCTGGCAAATAGCTCACACATGCCAGAGGTCCTACGGTCGCGGCGTCAGGCAGCCCGCCAAAGAGTGTCCCCGATGACTAGTCGTTTAAGAACGTCCCCGATGACTAGTCGGCGTAGGTGAAGGTTGTGACGTCGAACATGCCCTCGGGGCGGATGCGGAGCGTCGGGATGACCGGCAGGGGCAGGAAAATGATGCCCATGATGGGGTCGAGCGGCGGCTCAATACCCATGGCGCGCGCCTTGACCATAAAGTCATCGTGCTGCGCGGCAACGTCCTCGGCCGTACCCTCGCTCATAAGGCCACCGAGCGCCAGCGGAATGCGCGCCACGACCTCGCCGTTGCGCACCAGCACGTGACCGCCCTGGCCCACGGCCTCGACAGCAGCCATCATATCGGCGGCGTTGTCGCCCACCACGCACACGTTGTGCGAGTCATGGCCGATCGTGGAGGCGATAGCGCCGCCCGTGATGGTAAAGCCGCGCACCCAGCCGCGACCGATGTGCTTGCCAACAAGACCCAGGCCCGCAGGACCATCGCCGTCGGCGCCCTCGGCCTGCAGTGACACGCCGCGGCCGTGGCGCTCAATCAGCATAATGCGGCGCAGGCCCTCGGCGTTCTCGGGGCGAGCCATACCCGTGATGGCCTTACCCGGCACCACGTCGATCACGGCCTCGCCCGGCTTAAAGGCATAGTCGAACACGTCGAGCGAAAGCTTCGGCAGCTTAACGGAAGCACGCAGCTCATCGGCAAGGGCCGCAACCTCGGCCATCTCGGGTGCAATCTCGCCCACAAAGGTGCCGTCCTGCGCCACCAGGGCACCGGCGGCATATACGCGATGCGGAGCCGTGGCAAACGTCAGGTCGTTGAGTACCAGCAGGTCGGCACGCTTGCCCGGGGCGATGGCGCCACGCAGCTCATGCGGGTCGCGACAGCCGTGGTCCAGGCCAAATGCTTCAGCCGTGGAAAGAGACGCCATGGAGATGGCGGCCACGGGGTCGATACCGGCCTCGATGGCCACGCGGCAGGCATTGTCGATCATGCCGGTCGAAAGCGCATCGGAGGGAGCGCGGTCGTCGGTCGCAAAGCAGCAGCGGCGGGCGCGGGCAGGATTCTCCAGCAGCATCGGAGACAAATTGGCCAGGTCGTGGCTGCACGTGCCCTCACGCAGCATCACATACATGCCGCGGGACAGCTTGTCGAGCGCCTCCTCGGGAATCGTCGACTCGTGGTCGGCGATAATGCCCGCTGCGGCATAGGCGTTGAGGTCCTTACCGGCAACGAGCGGCGCGTGGCCGTCAACCTGCTTGGACGGCGTCTGGTTGGCAGCATCGATGCGAGCACAGGTCTCGGGATCGGCCATAAAGACGCCCGGCAGGTTCATCATTTCGCCCAGACCAAAGACATCGCCTGGATGCTCGGCAAAAAACGCCTGCATATCGGCAGCGGTAATGACGGCACCGGCCTGCTCATCGGGCAGCGCGGGCACGCACGAAGGCATCATGTACTTGATGGAGATGGGTGCGCGGCGGCCGTCCTCGATCATAAAGCGCAGGCCGTCGAGACCGGCAACATTGGCAATCTCGTGGCTGTCGGCAATGGCGGTGGTGGTACCGCGCGTCGCGGCCATGCGAGCATACTCGGCGGGGCGGATGTTCGAGGACTCAATGTGCAGATGTCCGTCGATAAAACCGGGGGCGAGATAGCAACCCTGGCAGTCGATAACCTCGGCAGCCTCGTAGGTACCGGCGGCATCGTCGCGACCATCGTAGAGCACGCCGACGATCAGACCGTCCTTGACGGCAACGCTACCGGGCGCCACGCGTTGACCGTACACGTCGACAATCTGCGCATTGGCAAACAGCGTGTCGACGGGCACGCGACCCTCGGCGGCCTCGATCACAGACCTCATGACCTCAACGGACATACATTCTCCTTTAACCGTAGAAAACAGCTGCGGAGCGGACAGGCCTTCACCGCAGCAAGACAATAGCCATTGTATGCCCAAACGATGGGTCGGGAATACACCCCCTCCGCTTAACGGCACACGCCGCTTGGC
>CAUCXP010000233.1 GCA_958446785.1 uncultured Collinsella sp.
TGATGCAAAAGCTCTGCAGCGACAACGCGCTTGCCTTCTTCGAGCGTTATTAATTTCACATCCCTTGAGCGGGCCGGCATGCCGAACGGTCGACATGCCGGCCCGTCCCCAATCTGAAGGACCGCTTTTGACGCAGCAGTTTACGATTTCCGTATCCCGACCGGATGGGACGCCCATCCCCGTCGTAGTTACCAAAAAGCGCGTCAAGAACTTCAACCTACGCGTCATATCGAGTGGTGAGGTCCACGCCAGTGCACCGCTCGGCGCCAGCCGCGAGCGCATCGAAGCGTTTGTAAAGCGCAACAGTGCCTGGATTGTCAACCGACTTGCCCAGCGTGAGCGACGTCAGGCGACGGCGCGAGAGCCGCTCAGTCCCTCGTCCATCATTGCACTTTGGGGCAAGCCCATCACGGTACAGGATGCGCTCGATCACAACTTTGCATCACCCGCACCGCGACCCAAACAGACCACCTTCGCAAGTTTTATGGGTACCGATGAATCGGACGAAAGCCCACAGGCAAAGCGTCACGCAATCCTCGACGGCCTAACGTCCGATGAGCTCCAAGCCCACATCGACCAGCTCTATACGTCCGAAGTCACATCGGCGCTACGCGATATGGTGCACGCATACGAAATCGCAATGGGTGTCGCCGTTTCCCGCGTTTCCGTACGCAGCATGAAAACGCGTTGGGGCTCATGCACGCCCAAATCCGGCGCCGTTCGCATCGCACGAGAACTTGCCGCCTATCCCGTCGAATGCCTCGACATGGTTGTCGCCCACGAGCTCGTCCACTTGCTCGAGCCAAGCCACAATCAGCGATTTCACGCCCTGCTCGACACGTACTGCCCCAACAATAGAGCGCTGTCACAGCGGCTCAAGCAGCCACCCATAGAGATGTATTAGAACCGGTTAGCGCACGCGCTCGATCTCGACACCGCAGCTTGCCAGGGGAAGACCGACGGGCGCCCAAGGCTTATCGAGCTTAACGCGCACGCCAAGCAGCAGGGGGTAACGACGTAGCAGCATCTGGGCCACACCCTCGGCTGCAGCCTCGATGAGCTTAAACGTATGCTCGCGCAGATAGCCATCGACATCGTGGCACACCGAGCCATAGTCAATCGAGGCGTCCAGGTTATCGTGCTCCCCCGCCGCGCGCAGGTCGGCATAGAGCACCAGGGACACGATGAACTTCTGACCCAGCGCGTTCTCCTCGGGATACACGCCATGGTTGGCAAAAACCTCAAGGCCGTCAATGACAATACGATCGGCATGGCGCAGATCGTCATAGCTCACGTGGGGTACCGCCGTTGCGGTGGATATTTCGCCCCTTCCACGGCGGGCGAGCTCGGCGCCTTCAGTCTTGGTTGCATTCTCGGGCAGTTTTTTGTTACTCATCGCGATCGTCTCCTTCGCTTAGAACCCCGACCGCGCAAACTAACTACACGCGAATCGACAGGTTCTTTTTATCATCGCTCCAGTTGCAAGCATTGCGCGCGGGGCATGCAAAGCAGGCGCGCGACGCTTTGTCGGCTGCATAGAGCAGACGCTCAAGCGGTTGGTTGTTCACACGCAGCTTTCGATGGCCCAGAATGGCCGTCCTAATGGCTGCGGCATCGGCCGGCTCAAACGCCACGTCATCGGGCATGCCGCCGAGAATCGCATCAGCGACGCGTTCGCTTGCAACATCATGGGATATACCCGATTCGTACTGTTCATCTTTGCCGATATCGTGAAGAAGTGCCGTGGCGTAGATGACCTCGCGGTCAAATTCGAGCTGTTCCTCGAGATTCTTGATCCACATAATGCGAGCGACATCGAGCAGATGGTCAATACCGTGGCGGCAGAAGATGCGTCCCGATTCCAACTGCGCAATGTTGCCCAGGTGCCGCCGGAACAGCCCGTTGGCACAAATGTAATCAATGCGAGGCATAGCACCAAAAGGGGCCAGGCCCGAAGCCATAAAGCCGCGACGCGACGTGCCCTCATCGGTCTTCGATGTAAAGTCGTTGACGACTCTCATGGTTAGCGCCCCAGCATCCTAAAGAATCGCTCCTCGAGCGCGGGATCGGTCTCAAAGACGCCGCGGCGAGCGAGCGTCACGGTCTTGGTGCCGGGCTTTTGCACGCCACGCATCGTCATGCACATATGCTCGGCCTCCATAAGCACAATCGCTCCCTGGGGAGCAAGATACTCCATGAGAGCGTCGGCAACCTGTGCACACAGCTGCTCCTGCAGCTGCAGGCGGCGGGCATAGACCTCAACCGTGCGGGCGAGCTTGGAAAGCCCAGCCACCCGGCCGTTAGGGATATAACCAATGGCGGCCTTGCCATAAAACGGCAGCAGATGGTGCTCGCACAGCGAGTAAAACGTGATGTCGCGCTCGATAACCAAATCGTTCGAAGCGACGGCAAAAGTTTTGGACAGATGCTCCTCGGCACTTTGGTCCATACCGCCGGCAATCTCGCCATACATACGGGCGACGCGCGCCGGCGTCTCTAGCAGGCCCTCACGAGTTGGGTCCTCGCCTATGCCCTCAAGCAACAACCTTATGGCGGCCTCGACTTTTTCCTGATCGACCATCTGGGCCTCACTCTTCCGATTTTGCGTTCGCGCTATGGTACCACGCCCTCCGGCATCGGCCACAAGCTACATAGTATGGGTCGAATAGACCGGATCGTCCCGCCAAAGCTCCACAGCATCGCAAAGCGCAACGCCCTCGCGCTCGGCACGGGCACGCGTGGCGTTCATGTCGATCACGCGCTGATTACTCGAGCCCCTAAAGCGCAACGAGATATCGTACAGGTCTTGAACGAACGGACCGTCCACCAGCATGTCGAGGCAGGCAAGGATACGGTCCGTCACCTCGGTATGGTGACGACCGCCCGACATAAGCTCCTCGAGCACGTCGCCGGTAAAACACCAAATGGTCTTCCCCGACTCCACGGGGTACGTCGCGCGAACACGCTCGACAAACTCAACGAGCCCCGCCTGATTCTCGGGCTCCATAGGCTCGCCGCCCAGAATCGTCAGGCCGTCAATAAAGGGATGATCGAGGCTCTCGATAATCTTGTCCTCGACGG
>CAUCXP010000234.1 GCA_958446785.1 uncultured Collinsella sp.
TTGCATGGTTGATTGCCTCGATGGTCTGTGGCATAACACCATCATCTGCAGCGACGCCCGCTCCAGATAGGCGCAGTACGTCGTCAGGTCACGACGATAGGCCACAATCGTGTTGCGCGCCAAGCCCCGCTCGACCGCGAGGTAATCGAGATACTCCCCCGCCGCCACGGCGAGCGACGAGGGAGTAGCTTCGGTATGTTCCTTATTCGCCGGCACCCTTAGTCCGTAGCGAGGTTCATGGGCGTCACCTGCAGACGGTCGACACCCTCGTGCTGGCCGATCGAAGCGCGCACGAACTCGCGGAACAGCGGCTGCGGGTTGGTCGGGCGGCTCTTGAACTCGGGATGAGCCTGGGTTGCCACATACCACGGATGCACGTCGCGCGGCAGCTCGACCATCTCGACCAGGCGCTCGTCGGGCGACAGACCCGAGATAACCAAACCGGCGTCCTCGAGCTGGTCGCGGAAGGCGTTGTTGAACTCAAAGCGGTGACGGTGACGCTCGTAGACGAGTTCCTCGCCATATGCCTCGCGAGCGAGGGTATCGGCAGCAAGCTTGCACGGATAGGCACCCAGACGCATGGTGCCGCCCTTCTCAGTCACGTCCTCCTGCGAGCTCATCAGGTCGATGACGCTATACGGACCGTCCGGATCGAACTCGGAGGAGCTGGCGCCGGCAAGGCCGACGACATTGCGGGCGAACTCGCACACGGCCACCTGCATACCCAGGCAAATGCCCAGATACGGAATCTTGTGCTCACGGGCAAACTCGGCCGCGAGGATCTTGCCCTCCAGGGCGCGCTTGCCAAAGCCGCCGGGGACCAGGATGCCCGAGGCGTCGCCTAGAACCTCGGAGACATTCTGCTCGTCGAGGCTCTCGCCGTCGACCAGCTGGACGTCCACATGGCGATCGTAGAAGACGCCCGCATGGTGCAGGGCCTCGATAACCGACAGGTACGCATCGGGCAGCTGCGTGTACTTACCCACGACGGCGATCTTCACCTTGTCGGCGTGATGGTTGGCGTGATTCTGTTTGCGCAGGAACTCGTTCCACTCGCTCATGTCGCGCTCACGCGGATCCAGACCCAGGCGCTCGCAAATGCGCAGGTCAAAGTCCTGCTCGGCAAGCAGCTGTGGCACGTCGTAAATGCTCGCGCAGTCCTCGTTGGTAAAGACGCAATCGGTGTCGACGTCGCAGAAGCTTGCGATCTTTCCGCGGATAGCGTCATCGATATGGTGGTCGGAGCGCAGCACGATGATATCGGGCTGGATGCCAAAGCTGCGGAGCTCCTTGACGGAATGCTGCGTAGGCTTGGTCTTGACCTCGTGGGCGGCGGCGATGTAGGGAACGAGCGACACGTGGATGTAGCAGACGTTCTCGGGGCCGGCCTCCTTGCGGTACTGGCGGATGGCCTCGACAAACGGTTGGGACTCGATGTCGCCGATCGTGCCGCCCAGCTCGGTGATGACTACATCGGAGCCGGTCTGCTCCTCGATGCGGCGGAACTTGTCCTTAATGGCATTGGTGACGTGGGGAATCACCTGCACGGTACCGCCCAAAAAGTCGCCGCGACGCTCACGGGCGATTAGGCTTTTGTAGATGGCACCGGTCGTAAAGTTGGAATCGCGGGTCAGGTTTTCATCAATAAAGCGCTCGTAATGACCCAGGTCCAGGTCGGACTCGTAACCATCCTCGGTAACGAAGACCTCACCATGCTGGAAGGGGCTCATGGTACCGGGGTCGACGTTCAGATACGGGTCGGCCTTCTGCATCGTTACTTTGTAGCCACGCGACTTGAGCAGACGGCCCAGCGAGGCCGCGGTGATACCCTTGCCCAGGGACGAAACCACGCCACCGGTTACGAACACATGCTTGGTCATATTGAGTTACCTGCGCTTCCCGTAGAAGTTGTTTATCCACATCTTACGGGTCTTCATTGTAATACTCGTGCCGCGGACCGTTCGCAATTTTTCTCGCGTGCGATTGCATTTCTCAATCTTGAAACAAAACGCCGCCCGGTTTCCCAGGCGGCGTCGCTATGGCAAGGGTTACATGCTGCTATCGATCAGCAACCTCGTCCTCAAGCATTTCTTGAACGAGCATGCCGGTACGGACGCCCTCAAGATACCACTCGCCACGTTCGGTGAGGCAAATGCCATTTGCAAGCTGACCGCCGTCGTCGCTATAACGCGAGACGACATCAATCATGCCTTCGGAATCCAAGCGATCGATTGCGGCGCGGGCACGATACGGCGAAACCCCCACGCGCTCGGCAAGCGTTTTGCGCGAGAAACCATACGGCCCGCCATTGTCTTCGGTTTGCTGGGCGATCTCCATCAACACCAGTACCTCGACACGCTTCATATCGTTAACACTCGCACGACCCTTGCCCGCCATAGCAGCCTCCTCAAACCGAGCACGAGCATCTAACGCGCCGTGCGCGACCGACACACCTCACGATGGCAGGTAATATCCATCATGCGGCATCCCGCTAAGGATGAAACAGTTACGGTTATTGTATACCGCTTAAATTGTTTCTAGGCAGGTAAACGGCTATTTTTCGCCGAAATAGGCGCTTTATTGATCAAAAAGCCGTACCGGGCGCTAACCCGATACGGCCAAAATGCAATGCAATTACCGCGGTGCTTCAAACTTAGCGATGAAAGAAACCACGGCGTTCAAACTTGGGCTCGCAGCACACGTTGATGCCCAGTTTGCGCAGTACCGTCTCGTCCGTCGGCGAGATAATCACGCTAAAGAAGGCATCGCAACCGCGCAGCTGCTCCAGGCCCGAAAGGACGCGAGCGGCCGTCTCACTCGTGGCCGAGGTGATCGACAGCGCCATAAGCGTCTCGTCGGTGTGGAGGCGCGGGTTTTTGCTGCCCAGGAAATGCGTCTTGAGCTTGCTGATGGGCTCGATCGCCTCATCGCTAATGACCTCGAGCTCAAGGTCGACGCCCGAGACATGCTTGAGAGCGTTCATAATGAGCGAACTTGCGGCGCCCAGGCGCGTGGAGGTCTTACCGGTCACCACGGAGCCATCGGGCCTGACCATGGCACCCACTGGACCACCCGCCCGC
>CAUCXP010000235.1 GCA_958446785.1 uncultured Collinsella sp.
TTTAACGTTTGCCCAGATAAAACCTGCCAAAATAAACCTGTCCCTAATTGGCAGGTTGGAAACGGGGGCAGTAGCTGATGGCGATGGCGTCGACGCCTACGTGGGTGGCGATGGTGCAGCCGATGGGGCCGGTGCCGGCGTCTACGTAGTCCTGGCCTGCGAGTGCCACGTTGACAAGCTCCTGCTCCTCGGCGGCGCCGGTCGTGAGCACGCGCACGCTCGAACCCGGGTGTTCAGCCAAAAACGCGAGGCAGTCGGCCATGGTGTTGGCGACGATACGCTTGGCACCGCGGCCTTTCTTGATGGCCTTGATCTCGCCCGATTTCCACTCCGGCGAAACGGCCAGGCGAATGTTGAGCATCTGCGTCAGCTGGCCAGCGAGCTTGGGCGCGCGGCCGTTCTTAACGAGGTTCTCGAGCGTGCGGGGAATCAGCAGCAGGTGCGCATCGGGCAGGGTCGCGCGGATCTGTGCCTCGGTCTCGTCCAGGCTGCGGCCGTCCTCGCGCATGGCCAGTGCGTACTCCACGAGCAGGCCCTCGGCACCCGAACCGGTGCGCGAATCGATGCAGCGCACGTCGAGCTCGTGGGTCTCGGCCACCAGGTTGGCGTTGGCATAGCAGGCGGACCACTCGCTGCACAGCGAGATAAAGATGGCGCTGTCGTGGCCGTCGGCGAGCACGCGGTCAAAGAGCGCCTTGAACTCGCCGGCGCTCGGCTGCGAGGTGTGCGGCAGCTGCTCGGAGCCGGCCATGCGGGCGACGTACTCCTCGGCGGTAATCTGCACCTGGTCGAGCAGGTCCTCGCCCTCGATAATCACATGCAGCGGAATCACGTAAATGCCGAGCTCTTGGGCGCGGGCGGGGGAGATGTCCGACGTGGAGTCGGTTATGATGGCAAAAGACATAATTGCACCTTTCGTTGGGGCGTTTGCGCGCCGCCTTCTGAGAGCAAAGTGCGACAAGTATAGTGGAGTTGCTCTACATTGCTAGGTTCAATTGTTGAATAGTCAACAGTTTGAAGTGGTGGTGTGGAAATCATCAACTGGGGAAGAGGGATGCCGATGGAGGAACTGGAGATATGCAGGCGGCCGATTGTGCTGTTCGATTTTGACGGCACGGTGGCCGATACGGGTCGGGCGGTGATGACCTCGACGCGCAAGACGCTGGCTGCGCGCGGGTTTTCGGAGGCGCAGATGGGTGACCTGCGCCGCATGATCGGGCCGCCCCTGTGGAAGAGCTTCCACGACTTTTATGGCTTTTCCCGCGAGGAGTCGCTTGTGGTGGCCGATGAGTACCGCGCCTTTTTTGATGAGCTGGGACCGGGGGAGTACCCCGTGTTCGATGGGATTCCCGAGCTGCTGGATGGGTTGGCCGCCCAGGGCAAGCGTATGGCCGTGGCGACGTCGCGCATGGAGGCAAAGTGCATCGATATGGTGCGTGAGCTGGGGCTTTGCCAGTTCGAAGCCGTGGTTGGCATGAATTCGCCGCAGGGGCGCGAGACCAAGGCAGATTCGGTCCGCGATGCGCTGGCGGCGCTCGGTGCGACGGCCGACGAGGCCGTGATGATCGGCGACCGCTTTAACGATGTGGAGGGCGCGCACGCGATGGGTGTGCCGTGTATCGGCATCTATTCGGGCGCGGCGGCGCCGGGGGAGCACGAGGCGGCGGGTGCCGACGCAGTGGTGCACTCGGTGGCCGAGCTTGCTAAACTTTTCGCTATATAAGTATGTGATGTGAGGGGCGGGCACGCTGCCGCTCATTGGTAAGGAGGTCGTCCATGAATCAGGTGGAGCAGAGCGTCGCTGAGTATGTCGATGAGGTCTGGGAAGATGTCGTCGCCGATATCAAGCAGCTGGTGAGTTATCCGTCCGTGGCAGTTTCTGCCGATGCAGAGCCCAGCGCGCCGTTTGGCCGCCCGGTCCGTGACGCGCTCGATTGCGCGCTCGGCATTGCGCAAAAGCTCGGCTACCAGACGAGCGACGACGAGGGCTATGTGGGCATTGCCGATATCCCGGGCCGCGGTGACAAGCAGCTCGCGACCATTTGCCATGTGGACGTGGTGCCCGCCGGCCCCGGCTGGAACACCGACCCGTTTGCGATGGAGCGTCGCGAGGGCTGGCTGCTCGGCCGCGGCGTTATCGACGACAAGGGTCCTGCCGTGCTGTCGCTCTACGCCGGCGCCTATCTGCTCAAGCACGGTATTACCCCGCGCTACACCTTCCGCGCGCTGCTGGGCTGCGATGAGGAAGTGGGCATGTCCGACGTTCACCATTATCTGGAGAACCACGCGAACCCCGACTTTCTGTTTGCCCGATGCCGAGTTCCCGGTCTGCAATGCCGAGAAGGGCCAGTTTGGGGCGACGTTTGTGAGCTCCAAGATCGACGGCGGGCGCATTGTGTCCTGGAGCGGTGCCGAGGCGAGCAACGCCATTCCGTCGCAGTCTATCTGCGAGCTTGCGATTGCCGTCGATGAGCTGCCGGCGCCCGTTGAGAACGCCGACCGCCTGGAGATCACGGCGCTCGATAACGGGCATGCGCAGATTTTCGCCCACGGCATTGGCGGTCATGCCTCGATGCCCGAGGGAACGGTCAATGCCGTCGGCCTGATCGTGGCGTATCTGCGCGAGGCCGAGGATGCGTTTGGTGCGCGCGACGAGCGCCTGCTGACGCCTGCCGAGCACGAGTTCGTTAAGTTCTTGGCCTTTGTGCACGCGGATGCCTATGGTCGTGGCCTGGGAATCGATGCGACGAACACGGCGTTTGGCCCGCTCACGTGCAACCCCGGCGTCATCCGCGTGGTGGATGGCCACATTGAGCAGGTCATTGACGTGCGTTTCCCCGACAGCACGAGCGCCGATACCATCCGCGAGCAGCTCGAGCCACTTGTGGGCCGCTTTGGCGTGACGTATCGCGTGGATCGCGCAAAGGTGCCGTTCTCGGTCTCTGCCGACGACCCGGCCGTGAAGGCGCTGATTGACACCTATAACGAGTTTACGGGTAAGCATGCCGAACCCTTCGCCATGGGCGGTGGCACGTACGCACGCAACTTTGCCCGCGCCGTCTCGTTTGGC
>CAUCXP010000236.1 GCA_958446785.1 uncultured Collinsella sp.
GGGCTGGTCGCTGTCCGAGCGCATGACCGCCGATATCGTCGTCAGCGCCCTCGAGAGCGCGCGTGCGCGCGGGTACGTGGCAGAGAACGCCATATTCCGCTCGGACAAGGGGGCGCAGTACACCAGCCGCAAGCTCGCTGAGTGGGCCAGGGGCAACCATGTGCGCCTCTCTTGCAGCCGTACCGGCAACTGCCACGACAACGCCGTCGCAGAGTCGTTCTTTGCGACGCTGAAAAATGAAATGTACCACCGCAGGAGCTTCGCCACCAGAACACAAAGGACGCCCGGCTGGTCAGGTCGGCGTTCGCGACGCTCTCCTTCCCGATCTCGGACATCGAGGTCTTCCACACGGACCGCGGCAGCGAGTTCGACAACGCCGAGATCGACCTGATGCTCGAGGCCTTCGGCATAGAGAGGTCGCTGTCGGCCATGGGCTGCCCCTACGACAACGCCGTCGACGAGTCGACCAACAGGATACTGAAGGCCGAGCTCGTCCACCGCGAGACGTTCGGCACGACGCGCGAGCTCCGGGCCAAGCTCTCGGACTACGTGCACTGGTGCAACAATTTCAGGATCCACTCGACGCTGGGCTACATGTCGCCGGTCGAGTTCAGGGAGGCGGGGCTGTCCCTCCCGGAATCGTCCAAATAGGTGTTGCCAATCCAACCGCCTCTTTGATTATCAGCCGGGGCTATCTCGGTTTTTTGATTGGGGCGGTTGTTATGTTGCTGAATCTTTAAGGGACGAAGATTGTATTTCAAAGGCCCACGATGTGCATCTGGTCACTCATATCTTTTCGAGACGGTACGATAAGAAGCTATATGATTCTCTCTTGTTTAAAGATGGTGAGTTCGATGATTCCCAGATTCCAAGAACTATTAGGTCTCTCCTAGATCCCTCTCTTCTGCTCATTAGAAGATTCAAAGACGCGTGCGAGCGTTGCTTACTGGTGTTTGATTCATGAAGATCACGCTCTGCTTTTCTTGAATGCGTTAGCCAGGTTTCACTGTCGATGAAGCCCCAGACGCCTCTGATGCAAGCGAAACATTGGGGCATTTTGCTGTATTTCGCGGCTGTGTACATGCTTTCGTCGTCCGCCACGTGCTTAAACGAATTGCGTGTTTCAGTGGATTTTCGTGTCACTTGCACTTGCGCTGTTTGGGGCGCTGCCAATTGCTTCAAAAACTAGAGCTAACACTGTGTCCATGGAAGGACGAAAAAACAAAAGTTTGCTGAGAATGTAACCTGCTTTTTATAAGAGCAGGTTTCTGTCTGCCTTTATAACAATTCCCGCGCTTCGAATAACTGGACTTCCGATGCAGAGGGGATTGTAAGATAATCTTCTCTTAGTAACATTATTTGTGACGGGGGATTCGATATGAAAAAGGCATTGCGTGCCTCAACAGCTTTTTCTCTTGCTGGTCTTTTGGTCATTTCACCCTTGATAGGTCCTGTGACTGCTGTCTACGCTGTGAGCAACGTCCCGTCTGCGGACGCTGCCGTGGACGTTGCGACTGCAGACGATGATGGCGTGGCCTCGCGTGATGCGGGTTCTGTCGATGTCGACGCTGCTGAGGATTCATCGCCGGCAACGAACGTTGACGAATTGGCTGATGAGGATTTTGGCGTTGATGTATCTGAGAACCATCAGCAGGCTGAACCGGTCGATTCCTCTTTCCAATATGTATATCTTGCCTACCCGAGCCTTCCCGGTGGGACTGACCAGGTTGTCGCCTTTGCTACTCCCGATGACGGCGACACCCTTGCTTCCGCAATGCTTAGCTATGTAAGCGCCAATGGAGTACAGGGAACCACGGTTGCATCTGAATCAGCTGGTAATTCGGCTGCTTTTGTATTTGGCTCGACGTTGAAATCCAATACTTATTTTTTGACTTCGATAACCTACGTTTTGCAGGGTGATGGCACTGAACATGTAGTGGATCTCTCTGACAGGAATTATTCGTTTACGGTTGTTGATAGCTCCGTGAGCTCCGAGGGCACTTCTGTTTACTATGCGGACGGCGATGGTAATGCCGTTGAGGCCCAGTCGATTCAGCAGGCATTGGAATGCGCTGATTCGCCTGATGGCATATCTACCTACGCTGAGCGCTCCGCGCGCAATGTTGGGGTGATTGCACTTGATGCCGGTCATGGTGGAGTTGATTCCGGCGCGCAGGGAAATGGCAAGAGTGAAGCCGACCTTACCTGGAAGATCATGACAGCCTGCAAAAATAAACTTGAAGCTTACGGCTTTAAGATCGTTCTTGCGCGCGAGCAGTCTGGCTACTATCCCAGCAATGATTATCTTTATCGCGTACAGCGCTGCATTGATCAGGGCGCGCAGGCCTTTGTTAGCTTTCACATCAACTCTGGGTCTTCTGGAGCTCACGGCGCAGAAGTTTATGCTCCTACCGCAAATGACACCGACTACACGCAGGTCTCTGTTGAGCTTGCCAACAAGGTCATGAACAACCTTGCTGCTATGGGACTAACATACCGCGGCGTATTTCAAATGGAGGTAGGCGACGAGTTCGCCGTTATCCGTTGCGCTCGCGAGCAGGGAATCCCCGGCATTCTTATCGAACATGGCTTTATCTCGAATTACGGTGATGTGGCCAACTATTTCTCGGATGATGGCTGCCGTCGTCTTGGAGAGGCCGACGCTGCCGCAATCATCGCGCAGTTCCCGCATCCCTACTCCGTCAATGGAATTTCCTTCTCGGAAGAACTGGGACATGCGGGGTCAACGGTAAAAATCGGTGTAAATGTTAGCGGCAAGACCGATGGCCTTAGATATAAGTTTGTTTGGCATAGGGCTGGGTCTGATTGGAGTGATTCCAATTGGGGTGTAATCGGTCAAGACTTAACTTCGCCGTCGATTTCTTGGACCCTGCCCCAGGCTGGTGAATATGAGATCTATGCTGATGTCATTGACTCCAATGGATATGTGACTAGCACTTCTAAATACAAAGTTGTTAATTGGTCTCTTGAGTCGCTCGAAGTCTCGGGCTCCGCCCTCTGCGGCAAGCCGGTCAAGCTGCAGGCCA
>CAUCXP010000237.1 GCA_958446785.1 uncultured Collinsella sp.
GTGATGACATCTCGTTCCGCTACCTCGTTCAGGAGAACGAGAAGAACGGCCATCCGATGAGCATCCTCACCGGCCACGAGGTTGTTGTCGACGGTGCTTACCTCGGTGGCGCCGACGGCTCTGTCCCGGGTCTCGCCAACGTTGAGCCCGAGGGCTACGTTCGTCAGTGGAAGGCCGCTCAGGCTGGTGACTGGGCTACCGTCAAGGCCGAGCAGGATCGCCTCAATGAGATTTCGCACATCTGGGATGTCACCTCGGGCGTCCAGGGCTATGCCGGTGGCGTCGGCGCCTTCAAGACCGCTATGAACCTCATGGGTATCTTCGACAGCCCGACCATGCCGCGCCCGGTGAAGGCCATGACCGGCGAGAACGTCGAGGCTATTAGGAAGGTCCTCCAGGACAACGGCCTCCTGTAAAGCTTTCCCAGGCACCCGACCTCGCCGTTCAACCGTGTGGCCATGACTATTAGGTCAATGGCCACACGGTTTCTCGGCGATCTTGGGCACCAGGAAAACCTTTACTGCGCTGTGACGGCTAGCCTGACGGCGCATTTCCTATAGTTGTTTTTTATCTCCGAAGGAGAGCGACATGGAGAACAAGTACGTCTGTTCTGTCGATATCGGCGGAACTAAGATCGCGACTGCCATCATGGAGTACCCGGCTGACGGTAGTGTGCCCCATCCCGTTTTTGAGGCCGAGGTTCCCACCGAGGCCCAAGAGGGCGGCGAGGCCGTCTTCCAGCGTATCGAGGCGTCCATCAAGGCTGCTCTCGAGGCGAATCCCGATGTCGAGGTCCTTGGCGTCGGTATCGGTGCCGCCGGCGTCGTCGATCCCAAGACGGGCGCCATCGCGTATGCCAATGAGATCATGCCCGGCTGGTCCGGCGTTCAGTTGGGGCCGCGTCTGCGCGAGGATCTCGGTCTTCCCGTTGCCGTTGTAGGCGACGTGCAGGCTCATGCTCTGGGCGAGGCCCACTGGGGCGTCGGCAAGGGCAAGTTCTCCGTCTTGTGTCTTGGCATCGGTACGGGCATCGGCGGCGCATATGTCGAGAACGGGCGCGTGATGCAGGGCTTCCATGGTGCTGCTGGCCATATGGGCCACATCGAGTGCTCGGCTGCCGCCGGCATTCCCTGCGCCTGCGGGCGTTCCGGCCATCTGGAGTCGGTTGCTTCGGGCACTTCCATTGGTCGTATGTACGATGAGCGCTTTGGCCGTGTCGACCCCAGCCGTCCTTCGGTCGGTCGCGATGTGAACGACCTGTGCCGTGCAGGCGACGCAAAGGCGACCGAGGTCATCCATGATGCCGGCTTTGCGTTGGGTGCCAGCTTGGGCTCGCTCGCTAACATCCTGGACCCTGAGGTCATCGTGCTTTCGGGCGGCGTGATTCACCAAGGTCCCGATTGGCGTTCGCAGACGTGGAAGGATTCGGTGCACGAGGGCTATGCCAGCCAGGCGCTCGATCCGCTTCAGGACACGCCGATCCTCATCGGTTCTCTGGAGGGCGATGCTCCGCTCATCGGTGCCGCTGAGCATCTTCTTGCCTCGTTGAAGTAAACATAACTACCAAGTGCGCCTTCTGAGGTGCCGCAGATTGACGTGAAAGAGGAGCGAAGCGTACTTCGGTACGCGAGCGACGGTTTGAACGTCAAGGTGCGGTGTCTCAGAAGGCTGTTTTGAGAAAGGTTGAGTCGAACATGACCGTTGATCCTTTGATCCAGTCCCTGAAGGGCAAGCTCGTCGTGAGCGTTCAGGCGTATATGGGCGAGCCGCTTCGTACGCCCGAGACCATGGCTCAAATGTCTCGCGCTTGCGAGCTTGGCGGCGCCGCCGCCATTCGCTGTCAGGGCCTTGCCGACATTGCCGCCATTAAGGGTCGCTGTGAGGTTCCCGTCATCGGCCTGTGGAAGGATGGACACGAGGGCGTTTACATCACGCCGACGCTGCGTCACGCTCGCGCCTGCGTTGCTGCCGGTGCCGATATCGTGGCGATCGACGCCACTGATCGTCCGCGTCCCGATGGCAAGACCGTCGAGGATACCTTCCGCCCGCTGCACGAGGAGGGTGTGCTCCTGATGGCGGATTGTGCCACCATCGAGGACATTCGCCGTGCGGTTGATATGGGCTTTGACCTGGTATCCACCACGCTTTCTCACGGCGTCGCCGCCATCGACTGCACCATGGCCGATGGCCCCGACCTGCCACTCCTGCGTCAGGCGACCGAGGAATTCCCCGGTCTTCCCATCATCTGCGAGGGCCGCGTGCACACGCCCGAGGAGGCTCGCGCTGCGATCGATGCTGGCGCCTGGGCCGTTGTCGTCGGCACCGCCATCACGCACCCCACGAGTATTACGAGTTGGTTCAAGGCTGCGCTTGAGGCGTAAGACAGGCCTCGTATCCGCTCGGGGCGGTATACTCAATATAGGCAATTGACCGCGCGGGATCCGGGTTGCTGGGTCCCGCGCTTGTTTTTGGGAGGCAGCACATGCAAAAGGGAGATGCCATGGATGCGGCGGAGCGCTCGGAGCGCATCCCCGATATCGTCATCATCACCGGAATGTCCGGATCGGGCCGCACACAGGCCATGCACGTGTTCGAGGACATGGGCTATTTTTGCATTGATAACCTGCCTCCGCGTCTCATCGCCCAGCTTGCCGAGCTCGTCGGCATCAATACGGGCGTGGGCAGGCATCTCGCCGTCACCTGCGATTTGCGTAGCCAGGGACTGTTTGACGAGTTGCTCGATGCGGTCGCCGCGCTCGAAGAGCGCGAGATGAGCTGCGACATCGTGTTCCTGGAGGCTTCTGACGAGGTGCTGATTCGTCGCTACAGCGAAAATCGCCGCCGTCATCCCATTGCCAAGCCGGGGGAGACTACGGCCGATGCCATTCAGCGCGAGCGCCTTCAGCTGCAGGGCGTGCGCGATCGAGCCGATATGATTATCGACACGAGTCGTCTGCGCACCTCTGCGCTGCGCAACAAGCTAAGTATGGCATTTTCCGAGCTGTCCGACCAACAGCTCATGGACGTCCATGTGTTCT